>JBJMIY010000160.1:0-14376 GCA_045806605.1 Rubrobacteraceae bacterium | reverse complement strand
GCTTCTCACCCCGGAGATGGCGGCGGAAGGGGTGATTCCCGTGAGCAAGGAGAGGCCCAGCGCAAACAGCACGGCCAGCGCCAGCGCCGCGCCGATGGAGCCTCCGGCCCAGTCGATGGCGGCGTAGATGGCGCTTCCCACGACGCCCCCCGCCTCGGTGTAGAACTCGCTCGAGAAGCGCTGCTCGCCAGGCACCCTCGCCGCAAGCATAGTCGCGGCGGCGACCACCAGCATCGCAGCTCCCAACGCAACCCTGCCCGAGAGACGCCGCACCAGTAGGAGCAAGCCGGCGACGACCCCGAGCGGGGCGAGCGCGAACCCCACGACCCCCATAATGTGGGTGGCCACCATGAGTCCAACGTCCCCTAGAACAGCCCCCCTGCCACTCAGGAAGGCGGCGCTGAAGAAGAGGCCCGCCACGAGTAGGACGCCGCCGACCACCTCCCGGCTGACGACTTGCGAGACGCGATCCCGCATCCCGGGCAAGAGCCCGGACCAGTCCCGACTCCTTGCCCCGGTCTTCTTGCCGCTCTTGCCCCTATTCCGCGGCTTTCTGCCAGACGCGCGCTTGCTGGTAGCCACGGCCTAAGTCTAGCGCATGAAGCTACCGCTCAACGTCACCTACACCATGTAGTAGAGGTTTACCTTTACACCTCAACTATTAGCGGCAGGATGATCGGGCGCTTTCGAGTACGTTGCGAGAGAAAGCCGGCCAGGTCCTTACGGATCTCGTTTTTCAGCTCGCCGAGGTCGGTGACGCGCCTGCTCGATGTGCGTTGCAGGGTGCGCTTCACGACCTCGACTGACTCCTCGACGAGCCCGTTAGCGCCCTCGGGGCTGACGACGCCGCGGGAGATCACGTCAGGCGGACCGAGAGGCTCGCCGGTCTGGGCGTTTACCCTGGCGACGACGATGAACATGCCCTCCTCGGAGAGCTGCTGCCGTTCGTGCATGACCCCCTCGGGGGTTTCCGCCACGGCGCCGGCGTCGACGAGGGACATGCCGGCTGGGACGTCCTCGATGCGGCGGGCCTTGCCGTCTCTGAACTCGATGCGGGCCCCGTTCTCGAGGAGAAAGATGTTCTCCTCGGCGAAGCCCAGAGACCTGGCTGTGTTCGCGTGGTGCCTCAGGTGCCTGAACTCGCCGTGTACGGGGACGACGAAGCGTGGTTTGAGAAGGTTCAGTACGAGCTTCTGTTCCTCCTGGGCGGCGTGACCGGAGACGTGCACAGGCAACAGGGGACTGTAGTAAACCTCGGCGCCGCGCCTCATGAGGTTGTTTATGGTGCGCGAGACCCCTCGCTCGTTGCCGGGGATCGGATGTGCCGCTATGACGACAACGTCGCCGCGACCGACCTCGATCGAGCGGTGGGTACCGTTGGCTATGCGAGATAGGGCCGCCATGGGCTCGCCCTGGGCGCCGGTCGTGAGCACCACCAGGTCGCCGTCGGGGATGCGGTTCATGTCGCGCTGGTCCACGAGCATCTCGTCTGGGAGGTCGAGGTAGCCCAGGTCGCGGGCGATGTGGACGTTGCGGATCATGGACCGCCCTGTGAGGCCAACCAGACGGTCGTGCTCCTTGGCGGCCTCGATCACCTGCTGGATGCGATGGACGTGCGAGGCGAAGGAGGCGGCGATGATCCTGCCCTCGGCCCTCTCGAAGACCTTCTCCAGCGCCTCGCCCACAACGCGCTCCGAGGGCACGTAGCCCGGGCGCTCGCTGTTGGTCGAGTCGCCGAAGTACGCGAGGACGCCCTCCGCGCCAAGCGCGGCGAGGCGGCCAAGGTCCATGGGGCTGCCCTCGATCGGGGTCAGGTCTATCTTGTAGTCCCCTGAGAAGACGATCAGTCCTGCGCCGGTGCGAATCGCGATGGCGACGGCGTCAGGGATCGAGTGGTTGACCCCGATGAACTCGAGGCCGAAGCCCCCGAGCTGCGTCTTCTGGCCGGCCTTCAATTCCCTGAGATCGGCGTTCCTGATGCCGAACTCCTGTAGCTTGCTGCGGACGAGCCCCAAAGTCAGCCTCGTCGCGTAGACCGGCACGTTGAACTCCCGGAGCACGTAAGGGAGAGCCCCAACGTGGTCCTCGTGCCCGTGGGTGAGGACTATCCCCCGGATCTCGTCCGAGTGCTCCCTGAGGTAGGTGAAATCCGGCAGTACCAGGTCTATCCCCGGCATCTCCTCGTCGGGGAAGGCCATCCCGGCGTCAACCAGGATGATGCCGCTCCCCCCTCGCACGGCAGTCATGTTCTTGCCGATCTCGTCCAGCCCCCCAAGGGGTACGACCTGCAACGTTTTGTCGTCTAACAGTTCGGATTACCTCCTTAATTTGCTGATGCCTGAGAGACCTGAAGCCTAGCCGTTCAGGTGCCTCCCGAGATCGAGCTCCTCGGGCCCGACGGCGGAGAGGTACAGGTTATCCAGGTTCAAATGTGCTCTTGCGAGACGTCTTATGTCCTCCGCGCTGACCGCCTCGATGCGCTCGGCGATCTCCTCGGGGGACAGCAGCTCGGTGCCTGTTATGACGCTCCGTCCGATGCGGTTCATCCTGGCGGCTGTGCTCTCTAGGGCAAGCAGCGTCGAGCTCTTGAGCTGCTGCTTGGTGCGGTCGAGCTCCTCGTCGGATACGAGCTCCTCCTGCACCCTGCCAAGCTGCTCCGTGATGACGCGTACCGCCTCCTCCACGTTTCCCGTGGTGGAGCCGACGTAGGTCTTGATGGCGCCCGCGTCAGAGTAGCCCTGATGGTAGGAGTACACGGCGTAGGCGAGCCCGCGCTTCTCCCGCACCTCCTGGAAGAGCCGGCTGCTCATGCCGCCGCCGAGCACGTTGTTCAGAGCCGCCATCGCGTAGCGGTCCTCGCTGCGGGCCGGGATCCCCTGGGATCCCAGAGAGACGTGATACTGCTCCGTCTCCTTGTGCTTGTAGTAGAAGCGGCTCTCCGGGGGCTGGGGGCGCGCCTCCCTCGTGAAAGGCTTGCCTTCGGGGAGGCCAGAGAACTTCTCCTCGACCATCCGCTCCAGCTCGTCCCGGTCGAGCTTGCCTGCGGCCACGACGAAGATGTTGGGGGCCGTGTAGGCGCCATGGTGGAACGTCTTCAATGTGTCGTGGTCAACACCGCGGACGGTCTCGGCGGAGCCGATAATAGGGCGTCCGAGGGGGTCGTCGTGGAAGATCAAGCCGGAGAGGTACTCGTCGGCCAGCTGGTCAGGCCGGTCCTCGTACATCCGGATCTCCTCGACGATGACCTCGCGCTCGCGCTCGAGGTCGGCGAGCGTGGGCCGCAAGACCATGTCGCTCATGATGTCCAGGGCCCGTTCCAGATGCTCGGGAAGAAAGCGGGCGTAGAGCACGGTGTACTCCTCGCCGGTGGCAGCGTTCTCCTGGGCGCCGATGCTTTCGAAGGCCTGGGCGACCCCGAGAGCATCCATGTCCGGGGTCCCCTTGAAGAGCATGTGCTCCATCAGGTGGGAGATCCCCGCGACCTCGTCCCTCTCGTCGCGGCTGCCGGCCCGGATCCAGACGCCTAAGGAGACGCTCGTCGCCTCTTCGAGGGGCTCGGAGAGAACCCTCAAGCCCCCCGGAAGCTCCTTCTTGCCTATGTTGGGATCGCTCAAGGGTTACTCCTCCAGCTTCTCAAGGGAGATGCGGTTCTGCTTGTCGATGTCGAGCACCCGCACCTTCACGCGGTCGCCCTCGCTCACGACGTCCTCGACGCGCTCGACGCGCTGTTTGCCCGGCGCGAGGCGGGAGATGTGGATCAGACCGTCCCGTCCCGGCATGAGCTCGACGAAGGCGCCGAAGTTGGTGGTCTTGACGACCTTGCCCGTGTAGATGTCCCCGGACTCGACGTCCTTGGTCATCCCGTTTATGGCTGAGAGCGCAGACTTCACAGATACCCCGTCAATCCCGGCGACGAAGACCGTGCCGTCGTTCTCGACGGAGATGTTGACGCCGTACTCGTCCTGCAGGGCGTTTATCGTCTTGCCGCCGGGACCGATGAGGAGCCCGATCTTGTCCGTCGGTATCTGCAACACCTCGACGCGCGGGGCGTAGTCAGAGACCTCGGAACGCGGCTCGGCGATGGTCTCGCGCATGATGTCCAGGATCTCGATCCTTCCCCTCTTGGCCTTCTCGAGCGCCTCCTTGAGGAGCTGCGCGGAGACGCCGGTGATCTTCATGTCCATCTGGAGCGCCGTTATGCCGTCGCGCGTGCCGGCGACCTTGAAGTCCATGTCGCCCATGTGGTCCTCGAGCCCCTGGATGTCGGTGAGGATGACGTAGTCGTCGCCCTCCTTCACCAACCCCATCGCGACACCCGAGACAGGGGCTTTAATCGGTACGCCGCCGTCCATCAAGGCCAGAGTCGAGCCGGACACGCTCGCCATCGAGGAGGACCCGTTCGACTCGAGCACCTCGGAGATGATCCTGAGCGCGTAAGGGAAGCTCTCCTCGTCCGGCAGGACAGAAACTAGCGCCCGCTCTGCCAGAGCGCCGTGCCCTATCTCACGCCGCCGCGGCGACCCGAGACGCCCGGTCTCGCCGGTCGAGTACGGCGGGAAGTTGTAATGGTGCATGTAGCGCTTGGTCGTCTGCGGCTCCAGCGTATCGAGCCGCTGCACGAGCCCCATGTCGGCGAGTGCCAGCGAGCTCAACACCTGCGTCTCACCTCTGGTAAAGAGCCCTGTGCCGTGCACCCGCGGCACGACCCCGACCTCGGCCGTGGTCGGACGGATCTCGTCGAATTCGCGAAGGTCGGTCCGCTTGCGGTCATTGAGATACAGCTCGCGGAACGCCTCCTTCTCCAGCGTCGAGAGGGCTGCCGTTATCTGCTGGGCCTCCTCCTCATCCCGGCCCTCCGTGAGCTCGGCGCGCAGATCGTCGAGCTTGCTGTGGCGCGCCCGCCGGTCAGGGTTGACGATCGCATCCTTCACCCGGTCGAGATAATTCTCGCGCAGCTCGCCGATGAAGGGGTTGTCCTCTGCGGTCTCGAACAGCTGCTTCTGCATGCCGTGCTCGGCAGCGAAGGATTCGATGGCCTCGGCCTGCTGGCGGATGACGTCCTGGGCCACGCCGAGCGCCTCGACCATGACGTCCTCGGTCACCTCATTGGCGCCGGCCTCGACCATCGTAATGGCCTCCTTGGTGCCTGCGACGACGAGGTCCAGATCGCTCTCGGCGAGCTGCTGGTAAGTTGGGTTGAGGATGAAGCCGCCGTCAGGGTCGCGCCCGACGCGCACGGCCCCGATCGGGCCGTCGTAAGGTATGTCGGATAGCGCGAGCGCAGCCGACGCGCCGACCATGCTGACGGTGTCATAAGGCGTCTCCTGGTCGGCGACGAGCACCGTTCCTATGACCTGTATCTCGTAGTGGTAGCCCTTGGGGAACAGGGGCCTCAAGGGCCTGTCCGTTAGCCGGGAGGTCAGGATAGCCCTCTCGGAAGGTCTGCCTTCCCGCTTGATGAAGCCGCCGGGAATCTTGCCCGCCGAGGACATCCTCTCCTCGATGTCGACGCTCAGGGGCAAAAACGTGGCGCCCGGTCTGGGCGCCTCGGAGCGGGTCGCAGTGGAAAGCACCATAGTATCGCCCAGTCTGGCCGTGATCGAGCCGCCGGCCTGGCGGGCGAGCTTCCCGGTCTCGAGCACGATCGCGCGCTCGCCTACGGGGATCTCTAAACGCATATTCTTTTCTTCTCCTCTTTATTCTGCGATCTACCGATACTGCAGGCCGGAAGCTAGCGGCGCAGACCGAGCTTGGCGATGAGCGCCCGGTAGCGCTCGACATCTTTCTTCTGCAGGTACTTGAGCAGCCGGCGTCGCTTGCCAACCATCTTGAGCAGGCCCCGCCGCGAATGGTAGTCGTGCTTGTGCTCGCGCAGGTGGTCCGTAAGATGCGCTATACGACGCGTGAGCACGGCGACCTGCACCTCGGGCGACCCTGTGTCGCCTTCGTGCGTCCTGTGCTCCCCTATTATCTCTTGTTTGTCTTGAACTACCGCCAACTTCTTCTTTCTCCTCTTGTTCTCTCGATATATCTCAGCATAAGATTCTCAACATCATATGCTATCACACGCATCAGATTGCATCGTTTGTTATCCGTCTCGCCGCCTCTACATCGCGCGAGATCTGCGTTTTTAGCTCCTCCACACCGGAGAACCTCTTCTCCTCCCTTATCCTCTGCAGGAAGCTCACGTCCACCTCACGCCCGTAAAGGTCCCCCTCGAACCCGAGCAGATACACCTCGACTCGGCTCTCCCGCCGCTCGAAGGTCGGAGCCACGCCGATGTTGGTGCAGGCGGCGTAGGTATCCTTCCCAACCCGCACGAACCCCGCATACACGCCGCGAGCAGGGACTACCAGCGCCGGATCGGCTGACACGTTGGCTGTGGGGAAACCGATGGTCCTCCCCCTCTTGTCACCCACGACGACATCGCCCCTCAAGACGTAGGGCCTACCCAGTAGCCTCGCCGCCTCGGCCACCTCGCCCTCACCGACGAGCCTCCGGATGCGCGTCGAGCTGATCGGAGCCTCCCCGCCCTCGCTCCTGACCGGCACCGCGTACGCCTCCCCACCAAAGCCTCGCATGAGCCGCTCCAACTCCCTGAAGTCGCCGGCCGCCCTGTGCCCGAACCGGAAGTTCTCCCCAACGACTACGGCCGACGCCCCGATCTCACCTACCAGTACGTCGCGCACGAACTCCTCGGGACTCTTCCTCGATAGCGCCTCGTCGAACCTTATGGCCCATACCTCATCAACCCCATAACCCAACAACTCCTCCCGCCGCATCTCAAGCGTCGTCAGGAGCCTGGGCTCGCTACCCGGTGCCAGCACAGCCCGTGGATGCGGGTCAAAGGTCGCCGCCACGACCTTCGCCCCCCTCCTGCTCCCCTCCTCTACAGCCCGCCGCACCACCGCCTGATGCCCAAGGTGTACCCCGTCGAAATTGCCCAACGCAACAACGGAATTCATCGAACTCATCACGTCTCCACAACGCGCAACGTCTCTAGGCCGCGCACAAGACCACCTCGGCCCTCGCCTCCGCGCCATCTTCCCTGTACACCGCCAGCAATACCCCACCCCGCTCCACACGGAAGCTACCCTCGAGCCCCCGCGCCCCGAGCGTCCGCCCACTCATGACGGCCAGCTCCTCCTCGCCATCCACCTCAACCCGCGGGAGGTGGGAGATCGCCTCACTCGGGTGTATTATGCGGTTATCGACGGTGTCGGATGAGAGGTCGTCGGGATCTAGCGCGGACTCGACGAGCAGGTGTCCGACGCGGGTCCGGCGGAGGGATGTAAGGTAGGCGCCGGTATGGAGGCTCTCTGCGAGGTCGGCGATGAGAGTTCTTACGTAGGTACCGCTGGAGCAGGAGATCTCGAAAGTAGCCGTCTGTAGTGCCGGATCTGTGGCTATGAGGTCGAAGGCGTGGACGGTTACGGGGCGGGGTTCGCGCTCGATGGTGACGCCGCGGCGGTGCAGGTCGTAGAGACGGACGCCCTCGCGCTTGAGGGCGGAAGCCATCGGCGGGACCTGGAGGAGCTCGCCGGTGAAGCTGGGGAGTGTGGAGCGGATGGTGGCTTCGTCGGGCATAGGGGCATACAGAGAGGTTATGTTGCCGTCTGCGTCCAGCGTGTCGGAGACGGCTCCGAAGCGGGCTGAAGCTGTATATGCCTTGTCCAGGTCGGTGACGTAACGCGAGAGGCGGGTGGAGCGTCCGATCAGGAGCACCAGCAGCCCGGAGGCCAGAGGGTCGAGAGTGCCGGAGTGTCCGACCTTGGTTCCTGGGGGAAGAAGGCGCTTAACCTTCGAGACCACCCTGGCGCTCGTGATGCCGGGCGGCTTGTCGAGGAGTAGAGCGCCCGATGGAGACTGGTCCGTTATCTCCTGTCTCCCAGATAGACGCGGCCTTCGAGGACGCCGAGCAGTTCCTCTTTGGCTTGCTCGGGACGCATGCCGGGGCGTGTGTAACCGGCGGCAAGCTTGTGACCCCCGCCGCCAAACAGGCGGGCGATCTCGCCTACGTCGAACCTCTCGGAGCGCAGCGAGCCCTTCGTGCCCTCGGGGACCTCGCGCAGGTGGGCGACGACGTCTATCCCGGCGACGCTCCTCAGCTGGTCTATCGCTTCCTTGGAGTCGAGCTCACCCGCGCCGGTACGCTCGTAGTCGGCGTTGTCCACGGTGGAGATCAAGACCTCGCCGTAGCGCTCGGCGTTGGCCAGAGAGACCCCGACTATCCTGAGCTGTTCCAGGGAGCCGCGGCGGTTGATCCGCTCGTGCACCTCCGCGGGGACGACGCCGGCGCGCAGGAGGTCGGCCACCAGCTCGTGCGCCCGCGCAGAGATGTTCCTAAAACGGAAGTCTCCCGTATCGGTTCTTATGCCGGCGTAGATCGCCTCGGCGGCCTCCTTCTCCATGGGGACGCCGAGCTCGACGTAGAGGTCGGCCACGATCTCCGCGCTCGCCGCAGCCCTCGGGTTGACCAGGTTGTACTCGCCGTAGAAGGGGTTGTCCTCGTGGTGGTCGAGGTTCAATCTAGCGCCGGCTTCGGGTACCGGGACGCCGGCCCTGTCGGCGCGGGAGGTGTCGACCACCAGGAGGTCATGGCCCTGCGGTAGCTCGCGGAAAATCTCCTCCGGGAGCATCCACCTCAGGTAGGAGGGGACCTCCTCGGCGTGGCAGAAGACAGCCGCGGCGCCTAGAGCTCGCATCATCCTCACCAGCGCGGCCGAGGCGCCTATGGCGTCTCCGTCCGCGCCGACGTGCGTCGTTACAGCGACGCGGTCAAGGGTTTTGAGGAACTCGGCTACCTCCTGGACGGTGTTATTCTTCGTACGGGTCGTCAACCGATCTTACCTCCCTCAAAGCGTTCTCTATCCTGGATACCTGTTCCACGACCGGGTCGGGCTCGAAGCGGAGCCTGGGGGTGCGCTTCAGGCGCGTCTGAGCCCCCACGGCGGCCTGGATGCGCCCGGCCGCGCTGTTCAGGCCTTCCTGGGCGCCGTCCGCGTCAGCCCCGGCGAGGACGCTGTAGAAGACCGTGGCCTGGGCGAGGTCGGGGCTCACGCGGACGCCCGTCACGGTGACGAGCCCCTGGATGCGGGGGTCGGAGAGGGCGGACACCTCCTCGCCCACGATCTCCTTCAGCTGCGACTCCACCTTGCGGGTGCGTCCGCTCACGGCGATAGCTCCTTCAAAGCTTCACGAACTCCTCGCGCCAGTCGAGGATCGCCAGCTCTTCATAGTTAAGTAGTGCACGCCGAATCTCCTCGCGCTTCTCCTCGGCCGCGCCCCGGGAGACCGCGGCGAGCGCGAGCTCCACGGTGGCGCGTTGCCAGACGTCATGGTTATCCGACTCGACAACCGAGACGTTCTTGCGGCGCAAGCGGTCCTTGATGGAGCGGAGGATCTGGCGCTTCTCCTTCAAGCTGGAGGCGAAGGGAAGCTCCAGCTCGAGCCTGACGGTGCAGAACAAGAACCTGGACTACCTAGGGACCTCGACGACCTCGAAGGACTCCAGGACGTCTCCCTCCTTGACGTCGTTGAAGTTCTCGATGCCGATGCCGCACTCGAAGCCCTCGCGGACCGAGCGTACGTCGTCGCGGAAACGCTTCAGGGAGGCGATGTTGCCCTCGTAGACCACGGTTCCGTCGCGCACCACGCGAACGCGGTTGTTGCGCGAGATCTCACCCCGGGTCACGTAGCAGCCCGCGACGGTGCCCACGCCCGGAACCCGGAAGAGAGCGCGCACCTCGGCAGTGCCCGTCTCGTTCTCTGCGGTCTCGGGAGCGAGCATGCCGCGCATGGCGGCTTCTATCTCCTCGAGCGCCTTGTAGATCACGTCGTAGGTACGGATCTCCACACCTTCGCGCTCGGCGACCTGCTTGGCCGTGTTCGTCGGCCTGACGTTGAAGCCGAGCAGGATCCCGTCGCTCGCCGAGGCGAGCATGACGTCCGAGTCGGTAAGCGCCCCGACACCGCTGCGGACTATGTTGACGCGGACATCGTCGGTCGAGAGCCTGGCAAGAGCCTCTTTGAGCGCCTCGACAGATCCAGCGACGTCAGCCTTGACGACGAGGTTGAGGTCCTGCATTCCGCTCTCGCCCAGGAGATCCTCGAGCGTACGGCGCGTCCCGCCCTGCTCCGCGAGCTCCTGGCGCCTGAGTGCCGCTTCGGACTGCTGGGCTCTGTCGCGCGCGATCCTCTCGTGGTCAACGACCTCGAAGCGAGTACCCGCCTCGGGTACACCCGAGAGGCCAAGTATCTCCGCCGGGTCGCCCGGACCTGCGTCCTTGACGCGGCTACCGGTGTAGTCGAGCATCGCGCGCACCCGGCCGTAGGCGGTGCCAGCGAGTACTACGTCGCCCTTGTGGAGGGTGCCGCGGTTCAGTAGCAGCGTCGCCACGGGTCCGCGTCCGGGGTCGCGCTCGCCCTCGATCGCGTACCCGCTGGCTGGCGCGTTCGGATTCGCCTTGAGGTCCTCGAGCTCGGCGACGACGAGTATGTTCTCGAGGAGCTCGTCTATGCCTTCGCCGGTCTTGGCCGACACGGGGACCGTGACCGTCTCCCCGCCCCACGCCTCGGGGGTGAGCTCGCGCTCCGCAAGCTCGCCCATCACCCTGTCCTGATTGGCGTTGGGGACGTCTATCTTGTTGATCGCGACGACGATAGGGACGCCGGCCGCCCTGGCGTGCTCGATCGCTTCCTGGGTCTGGGGCATGACGCCGTCGTCGGCCGCGACTACGAGGACGACTATGTCCGTCACCTTCGCCCCGCGGGCGCGCATCTCGGTGAACGCCTCGTGGCCCGGGGTGTCGATGAAGGTGATCCTCTTCCCCCCGCTCTCGACCTGGTAGGCGCCGATGTGCTGGGTGATGCCGCCGGCCTCGCCGGACTGGACGTTCGCGCTGCGGATGCGGTCGAGGAGGCTGGTCTTGCCGTGGTCGACGTGCCCCATCACCGTGACGACCGGGGGCTTTTCGACGAGGTCCTCAGGCCTGTCCTCAGGCGCTACCTCGGCGGGAGCGGGCTCCTCCACCGCCCCGATCTCGACCTCCACCCCGAGCTCCACAGCGATGAGCTCGATCTCCTCTGTCGAGAGGGTCTGGGTTAGCGTCTTCATCTCCCCGAGACCCATGAGTACCTTGATGATCTGGGTCGGAGGCACGCCAATGGCGTCACCCAGATCCTTGACCGTCGCCCCCGGCTCGACGCGCACGCCGGCCGCCTCCGGCGCCTTCTCCTCGACCGGTGCCCGCTCGGTCTCTTTGGGAACGGAAGGAGCAGCCGTCTGGCGCGGTGCGCGGTTGGTCGCGCTCGCGTCGATGACGACCCTGCGCCGCTTTCTCTCCTTCCTTCTCGGCGGCGCAGAGACCGGCTCCTCTGCCGGCGCGGCCGCGACGGTAGCGTCGTGGCCGGAACGCTCCGCCTCGGCGCGCGCCTCGCGGGCCTCGGCCTCCTGTGCCTCGGAGCGGCCGTTCGCACCGAAGACCCGCTCGTAGACGGGGTCTTCCACAGACGAAGAGTGGCTCTTGACCTCTACCCCGGCCTCCCGCAGGCGGCTGATGACCTCTTTGCTCTCCAGGTCCAGCTCTCTTGCGATCTCGTATACACGCTTACTCATCCGTTACCCCCTGCGAGCCCTCGATCATGCCTTCGAACTCCGCGGCCTGCTCCTGGTGCGCCGGTATGCCGCAGAACAGCGAGCCGGGCAACGCCATGTTCGCGCACCGCCGGCCGTTGGACAGGACCGCGCGGCAGCGATGCATCGTAGAGTCCTCGTCGGGCTCCCAGTCCTCTTCCTCGTCCTCGAACTCGACTGCCTGGCTCTCGGGCTTTATGTCTATTTTCCAGTCTGTCAGCTTGACGGCTAGGCGAGCGTTCTGACCCTCGCGACCGATAGCCAGCGAGAGCTGGTCGTCAGGCACGATCACCTCGGCCTGCTTCTCATCCTCGTCCAGGTAGACCTCGCGAACGCGCGCAGGGCTCAGAGCCTTCGCTATGAAGCGCGCGGGCTCGGGGTCCCACTGGATGATGTCTATCTTCTCGTTCCTGAGCTCGGAGACTACAGCCCGCACGCGGCTCCCCCGCGGGCCGACGCAGGCCCCGACCGGGTCTATCCCCGGCTCCTTCGACCATACCCCGACCTTCGAGCGCAGCCCCGCCTCGCGGGCTACGGCCTTGATCTCCACCAGCCCGTCGTATATCTCCGGCACCTCCAGGTGGAAGAGCCCCTTGAGGAGCCCCTCGTGCCTGCGGCTCACCACCAGGTTCGGCCCGCGTCCTGGCTCGCGGATATCCAGCAAGTAGACCTTGAGCCGCTGGCCGTTCTCGTAGCGCTCGTTGGGCACCTGCTCGCTCGCTGGCAGGATCGCCTCGACCCTACCCAGGTCTATGATCGTCATGCGGCGGTGGGCCTGCTGGACGATGCCGGTAACGACGTCGCCCATACGCTCGCCGTACTCCTCCAGAAGCTGTGCGTTGTGTACCTCGTTGAGGCGCTGATAGAAGGTCTGGCGCATCACCTGGGCCGCTATGCGCGTGAAGTCGTGGGGCGTTATGTCCTCCCCGTCCTTCATCACCCTGAGGTCTCCGGTCTCCCGGTCGAGGACCACCCTGGCCCCCTCTTCCGCCCCCTCGCGGTTCTCGTATGCCGCGAGCAGGGACTCTTCGAGCACACCCTTTACCGTCTCGAAAGGGATGCCCTTGTCCGTCTCTATCTCGTGTAATGCCGATAACAATGCCGTATTCATAGTTATATGTCCTCCTTGAGGTGCGCGCGGGAGACCGAGCCGAACGGCAGCTCTACCTCCGCTCCCCCCTCTAAGAGTTTTAATACAAAATCTTTCTCACCGACCCGCTCTATGACGCCGGTGAAGTTGCGCCGCCCCCCCACGGGCTCCGAGATGCGGACCTTCGCCTCGTGCCCCACGAACCGCCGGAAGTGCTCCGGTCTGGTCAGCGGGCGCTCAATACCAGGCGAAGATACCTCCAGCATTCCATCGTAGCCCTCGGCCTCGAGCGCCGGCAAGACGGCCGAGACGACCTGCGAGGTGAACTCGTGGTCCACGGGGCCGTCCTCCCGATCCACGAGCAGCGTCAGCAGGGGCCCCGCGGAGAAGTGCGCCTCCACGAGCTCGCTGCCCTCAGGGAGCGAACCCTCTGCGATCTGCGCCAATCTTTCCAGCCTCGCCGTCTCTCTCACCTTCTTTTGACGTTAAAAAAAGCAACGGGCCCGAGGACCCCTTGCTCTCATCCAGCAAGCCTGATTATATCGCAGAGTATGTCAGTTACAAGGCGGCGGGACCCTACAAACTACTTGCGCCCGTCATTCTCTATCTCCTCGAAGAGGGCGGCGAATATGTCGTCGCGATGCACTTTCCTTAGCGGCTGGCCCTTGGCGAAGATCACGCCGTCGTCCTTGCCGCCCGCTACCCCGTAATCCGCGTCCCTGGCCTCACCGGGTCCGTTGACGACGCAGCCCATGACCGCGACCGTGAAGTGGTCTTCGTAGTGCTTGAGTCTGTCCTCGACCTGCGCGGCCATCCCGATCACGTCGAAGCCAAGGGTGCGGGCGCAGCTCGGGCAGGCGATGACGTTGGGACCGCGGTGCCGGAGATCCAGGGCCGAGAGGATCTGGTAGGCCACCGGTATCTCCTCGACCGGGTCCTCCGCGAGCGAGATGCGGATGGTGTCCCCTATGCCGTAAGGCAGAAGCTGTCCGAGCGCGGCCGCGCTCTTTATGGCGCCGGGCAGCTTGGTTCCGGCCTCGGTAACGCCGAGGTGGAGCGGGGCGTCGGAGTGCTTGCGGAACTCCCTGTTGGCCTCGACCATCTCGGGTACGTGGCTCGCCTTGAGAGAGACCTTGAAGTTCAGGAACCCCATCTCCTCGGCTATCTCCACTCTATGGAGCGCGCTGGCAACGAGCGCTTGCGCTTTGGGGAGATCCCAGAAGCGCTTCTCGACGGAGCCGGAGTTGACCCCTATTCGCATAGCGGTCCCTGTATCCTGGCACTTCTCTATAACGGCCCTGAAGCGGTCGTCGCCGCCGATGTTGCCCGGGTTGATCCGCACGCAGGCGGCTCCGGCGTCGGCGGCGCCCAGAGCCATCCGGTAGTCGAAGTGGATGTCCGCTATCAAGGGCACGGGCGAGCGCCAGAGGACTTCTTTGAAGCCCTTGAGTGCTTTCGACCCGTTGACGGAGATCCGGACCAGGTCTGCTCCGGCTGCGTTCAGGTCGTATACCTGCTGGACAGTCGCCTCGACGTCGTTGGTCATGGTGTTGGTCATAGACTGGACGGCCACCTGAGCGCCGCCGCCTATCGGGACGTCGCCGACCTTTATCTGCCGGCTCGTAACCGGACGCTCATGTAAGGCTGCCTC
>JBJMIY010000159.1:0-6781 GCA_045806605.1 Rubrobacteraceae bacterium | reverse complement strand
TCTCGGCCTGGATCAGGTCCCCCGCCTCCTCCCTCGCTCCCTCTAGGGTGTCGACCACGACCGCCGAGCGAGCCACCAGCCCCGCCGGAAGCTCCGCCGCCCCGGGCTCAAATGAGCCCACCGCCGCAACGAAGGAGCCTTCGGATACGCCATCCGGGAGCACCGGCTCACGGCTTGTAGTAGCCGTGATCACGAGGCTCGCCTCACCGAGCGCCTCCCCGGGCTCCCCGACCACCCGCGCCTCCACGCCAAGGTTCTCCGCGTGCTCGGCGAGAGACCTGGCGCTCTCCTCGGTGCGCGAGTTGACGAATACCCTCGACGTGCCGAGGCCCTCGTGGAACGCTTCGAGGTGGGCGCGGCCCTGGGTACCGGAGCCCACGATCAGGAGCGGGCCGTTGGGTCGGAGGGCGAGCTCGCGGGCGGCGAGCAGCGAGAGCGCGGCGGTGCGTCTGGCCGTGACGACGCTGCCGTCCAGTATCCCCAGCCGCCTACCCGTCCCGGCCTCCATCACCACGACCTCGCCCTGTATTGTCGGCAGGCCGCTGCGCGCGTTCTCCGGGTGGACAGTAACCAGCTTGGTCATGGCTATTTTCTCGCCTGAGGCGGGCATGACGAGGAGGACGCCACCCCCCTCCAAGGGCAGCGCCATCCTGCTTGGAGCGTGCACCGCGCCGGACGTGCGCTCCAGCGCGACCTCCCGGATGGACTCGGCGAGGTCCGCGTACGGCAGACGTGCTCCGGTCTCTTCTGCGCTCAGGATCTCCACCGCTAGCCCCGCGCGTCGGCTCTGTTCAGGCGGGCAGGGGAGAAGAGGTCTATCGGGTGGCGGGTGGAGCCTTCGATAGCCAGGTCAGCGACGATCTCGCCTACCACGCTGCAGAACTTGTAGCCGTGCCCCGAGAACCCGCAGGCTATGACTACCTGCGGATGCTCGGGGTGAGCGGAGATCACGAAGTGCTCGTCCGGGGTGTTCGTGTACATGCACGCCCGCGCGTCGAGGCAGCGTCCCGCGAGCTCGGGGACGTGCTCTGCCAGGTAACCGCGGAGGAAGCCGATCTCCTCTTCGTGCACCTCGCGGTCTATCGTGTCGGGGCTGGTGGGGACGCCGCCGGCCCGGAAGAAGGCGGCTTTGACACCCCTATCAGCGTCCTGGGCCGGGAAGCCGTAGAACATGTTGCCGTCTTCAGGCTCCCAGATAAAGATCGGGAAGCGTTCAGGGAGGAATGGCTCCAGACCGTTCTTCGGCTCGTACCAGAACATCACCTGCCGGATCACCTCGAGCGGGAGGTCCAGGTCCGCGAGCAACTGAGGGGCCCAGGCGCCCGGTGAGATGACGAGTCTCCCCGCCTCGTGGGTGCTTTTCGGCGTCTCGACCCGAACTCCATCCCCCGACGCCTCCCACGAGAGAACCGGCTCCCCGAAACGCAGGTCGGCGCCTGAAGAGCTCGCGCGGTCGAGGTGGGCCTTCACGGTCTCTTCGGGCCGGACGAAGCCGGCCTTCTCCTCGTAGAGGGCGACGGTCCCGGGGGCGGGGGCGTAGGCCGGGAAGCTGCGCCGGATCTCGGCGGCGTCGAGCTTCTCGTACGGCAGGCCGTGCTCTTCGGCGCTCCGGACGCTGCCGGAGACGAGCTCGCCGTCCTCGCGCCCGATCATGAGCCCGCCCGTGAGGGTCATGAGCCGCTGCCCTGTCTCCTCCTCCAGTTGCTCCCAGAGCTCGTAGGCGCGCAGCAGGAGCGGGACGTACTCGGACCCTTCGAAGTAGGCCTGGCGGATGATGCGCGAGCGGCCGTGGCTGGAGCCTCTGTCATGGGCCGGGGAGAACCTCTCCAGCCCGAGGACACGCTGACCCCGGCCTGCGAGCTGGTAGGCGGCGGCGCTGCCCATCCCCCCCAGGCCGGCGACGATGACGTCGTGGGTCAAACCCCGTCCCTCTCTGGCTCCGCCCCGGGCAGCGTGTAGTCGAGGTCGGCGGGCAGCTCGACTATGTCCATCTGGGCCTTCTGGAGCTTGCCCGCGTAGTCCCAGTTCATCGCCTGCCAGCGGGTGAACTGGTCGAGGACCCAGATCCCCGAGAGCCGGCTGCCGTTGCCGCTCTTGCCGTTGCCGCCGAAGGGCAGGTGCGCCTCTGCCCCGCTGGTTGAGTTGTTGACGGAGAGCATCCCTGCGGTGTTCCTCTCGCGGAAGCGCAGCGCGTTCTCGGCGTCGCGCGTGTAGATCGCCGCCGAGAGCCCGTAGCCGTGGTTGTTCGAGAGGGCGACCGCCTCGTCGAAAGTCGAGAATTCGGCGACGCCGACGATGGGACCGAAGGTCTCGGTCCTGTAAAGTTCGTCGTCCATGGTGACGCCGTCCACGATGGTCGGGTGGCAGTAGATGCCGGCCTCCGGATCCCCGACGAAGCCTGATCTCGGGTTGTCCCTGGTTATGGTCCCCATCCCGGTCGAGCCGCTGATGGCGTGGTGACTCTCTATGAGCTCGAGCCAGCCGAGGAAGCGGTCGTGGAACCTCTGGCTCAGCATCGGGCCGTAGAGGACGTCCTGCGTCGGGTCGCCTATCTTCGCCTCCTCGACGGCCCGGGAGAAGCGGGTGAGGAACTCGTCGTGCACCGACTCGTGGACTATCGCGGTGCCGAGCGAAGTACACCGCTGGCCGGCCGTGCCGAAGCCGGAGAAGAGCCCGCCCTCGACGGCGAGGTCGAGGTTGGCGTCGGGCATGACGACGAGCGGGTTCTTGCCGCCGAGCTCGAGGCACGGCGACTGCATGTGACGCCCGCAGAGCTCGCCTATCTTCTGGCCGACCGCGGATGAGCCCGTGAAGCCGACCTTGTCCACGAGCCCCTCGTCGAGTGCTCTCTCGAGGCCCTCGAACGCGGCCGGTCCCTCGGCCTGGACGACGTTCAGGACGCCGTCGGGCAGGCCAGCGTGGATAAAGAGCTGGGCGAGGGCGTCGCCGATCGCCGGCGAGTACTCCGCCGGCTTCCAGACCACGGCGTTGCCGCAGGTCAGGGCGGGGACCATGTACCAGGAAGGGACGGCGACGGGGAAGTTGCCCGCGGTGATGATCGCCGCGACACCAACCGGCATCCTGAACGTGAAGAGCTGCTTGTCTGGCATCTCCGAGGGCACGGTCTGGCCGTAGAGGCGGCGTCCCTCGCCGGTGAAGAAGTCGCAGGTGTCTATTATCTCCTGTACCTCGCCGAGCGATTCCGTGTACGGTTTGCCGATCTCGCGCGTAACGAGGCGAGCCAGAGCTTCCTTGTTGTTCTCGACCAGGCGCCCTATCTTCTGGATGACCCGAGAGCGGATCGGGGCCGGCACGGCGGCCCACTCCCTCTGCGCCTCGCGCGCGACCCGGCAAGCCGCGACGAAGGTGCCCGCGTCGCCGAGGAGGACCTCGGCAACCGTCTCGTCGGTATACGCCGGGTTGACCGAGGCGAAACTCCCCCCGGGCGCGTCTTCCAGGATCTCGCCCCCGACGATAGAGGCGACGGTTCGGGCAGAGGGCGCGGTTGCGTCTCGAGCATCGGTTGTGCGCATAAGCATGCCTCCCGGAACGTCGGTATTCGTAGGCTTCCCAATCCTTAGAATATATCCTATCCCAAAGCTCCGGGCGCCTCCTCTCTCTAGTAAAATCCGTGTAAAGAAGCGACGAAGTGCCGTCAGGTGGGGGTGTGCGCATGGGGATACTGGACAAGGCCATAGCCAGTTCCGTGCCCGCCATCCCGCGGCCCGTGGTGCGCAGGATCTCGCGCCGTTACATCGCGGGAGATACGCTGGAGGAAGCGGTGGCGGTGGTCCGGGACCTGAACCGCTCGGGCTGCGTCGCCACTATAGACGTGCTCGGCGAGAGCACCGGGAGCAAGGCCGACGCAGCCCGCACCCTCCGCGACTACGAGAAGGTCCTGGACGCCCTCGACGAACATAACCTCGAATCGGGGATCTCGGTCAAGCTCACGGGCCTCGGGCTAGCGATTGGCGAGGAGTTGTGCCGGGCGAACCTGGAGGAGATCGTCGCCTACGCCGCAGAGAAGGACCGATTCGTCAGGGTGGACATGGAGGACTCGCCCTATACCGGCGTCACGCTGGAGATAGTCATGGATCTGCACGAGCGCCACGAGAACGTCGGGGCCGTGATCCAGGCCTACATGCGGCGCAGCCTCGACGACGTGGTGCGCCTCACGCAAGCCGGCGTCTCCGTAAGGCTGTGCAAGGGCATCTACGACGAGCCGCGCACGATAGCCTACAAAGACTTCGATACCGTGCGGGAGAACTACAGGCTGCTCCTCGAGGAGCTGCTTCGGGGCGGCTCATACGTCGGCATAGCCACCCACGACGAGTTCCTCGTCTGGCACGCGCTACGCCTCATCCACCAGCTCGAGGTCCCCAAGGACCACTACGAGTTCCAGATGCTCCTGGGCGTGGACGAGGAGCTCAGGGGGATACTGGTCCGGGCAGGGCACAAGCTCAGGATCTACGTGCCCTTCGGGAAGGACTGGTACGAGTACTCGAGCAGGCGCCTCAAGGAGAACCCGAAGATAGCCGGCTATGTCGCGAAGGACGTCTTCGGCAGCGTTGCGAGCAAGATAAAGAGATAGGAGATCGGAAGTTGGGACTAATACCGTACAAGAACGAGCCGTACCTCGACTGGTCGGACGAGGCGAACGTGAAGGCGATGCGCTCCGCCATGCAAGACGTGAGCGGGCGCCTCGGCGAGAGCTACCCGCTCGTCATCGGCGGCAAGAGGATAGAGACGGAGGGTGAGATCGTCTCGGTCAACCCGGCCAACCCCTCGCAGGTAGTCGGGCGCGTCGCCGCCGCTGGCGAGCGCGGGGCGGACATGGCGCTCGAGACGGCCACGAAAGCGTTCGAGAGCTGGAGCCGTGCTGCGCCCGAGGCGAGAGCGCGGGTACTCTTGCGGGCGGCGGCGATCATGCGCCGCCGCAAGTTCGAGATGCTCGCCTGGGAGGTCTACGAGGGAGGCAAGCCGTGGGCCGAGGCCGACGCGCAGTTCGCCGAGGCCATAGACTTCCTCGAGTACTACGCCCGCGAGATGCTCAGGCTCAAATACGGCGTGGAGATCTACTCCGTCCCTGGCGAGGAGAGCCGCTACTTCTACCAGCCGATGGGGGTAGGTGTCATCATCGCCCCGTGGAACTTCCCGACGGCCATACTCACCGGCATGTCGAGCGCGGCACTGGTCACGGGCAACGCCATAGTCATGAAGCCCTCCGAGTTCACGAGCGTCCTCGGTGCGAAGGTCATGGAGATCTACGAAGAGGCCGGCGTGCCGGAGGGCGTCGTGAACCTCCTCACCGGCTACGGCTCGGAGATCGGGGACTACCTGGTCAAGGACCCGCGCACCCGCTTCATCTCCTTCACCGGCTCGATGAAGACGGGCCTGCGGATAAACGAGCTCGCTGCTCGTCAGATAGAGAACCAGCGCTGGGTCAAGCGCGTGATAACGGAGATGGGCGGCAAGGACGCCATGATCATCGACGACTCCGCCGATTTGGACGCCGCCGCCGCTGACATCGTCGCGAGCGCCTACGGCTACTCGGGGCAGAAGTGCAGCGCCGCCTCCCGCGCCATCCTGCACACCGACGTCCACGACGAAGTCTTGAAAAAGGTCATCGAGAAGGCTAAGGCGCTGAATGTCGGCGTTCCCGAGAGCCCTGACGTGAACATGGGGCCCGTCATAAGCGAGCCCCAGTTCGAGAAGGTTGCGAGCTATATAGACGTAGGCAAGCAGGAGGGGGAGACGCTCCTGGGCGGGGACCCCGGCGATCCGAACAACGGCTACTTCGTGCCTCCGACGCTCTTCGAGGTCGAGCCTGATGCGAGGGTCGCGCAGGAGGAGATCTTCGGCCCCGTCCTCTCCATCATAGAGGCCCGCGACTTCGAGGACGCGCTGCGCATCGCCAACGACAACCCTTACGGCCTGACTGGCGGCGTCTACTCGAAGAACCGGGATCACCTGGAGCTGGCTAGAGACGAGTTCAACGCCGGCAACGTCTACTTCAACCGCAAGATCACCGGCGCCCTGGTCGGCGTCCAGCCTTTCGGCGGCTTCGGCATGAGCGGCACGGACTCGAAGGCCGGCGGCCCCGACTACCTGCCGCTCCACATGCTTGCCAAGACCGTCGTCGAGAGGTTCTAGCCGTCGGCGACGAGCGCCCGCCCCCGAACTCCTCACGCTACATCTCCTTCACCCGCGAGGAGTGGAGCCGGCTGCGCGCCTCGACGCCGCTGGACCTCGACGAGTGGGACCTCGCCACCCTGAGCGGACTCAACGAGGAGGTGCATCTGGACGAGGTGATCCAGGTGTACCTCCCGCTCTCGCGGCTATTGAACCTCTACGTCTCTGCCACGCAGGACCTCTACAAGGTCACGGACACATTCCTCGGGAAGCCTACCTCGAAGGTGCCCTACATAGTCGGGATCGCCGGCTCCGTGGCGGGCGGGAAGAGCACAACGGCCCGCATCCTGCGCGCTCTGCTCGCGCGCTGGCCAGACCATCCCGAGGTGGACCTGGTGACCACGGACGGGTTTCTCTACCCCAACCGCGTGCTCGAGGAGCGGGGCCGGATGTCCCGCAAGGGCTTCCCCGAGAGCTACGACGTAGGTCGCCTGTTGCGCTTCGTCAACGACGTAAAGTCCGGCAGACCGGAGGTAGCCACGCCCGTGTACTCGCACCTGGTCTACGACGTACTCCCTGACGAGACCAAGCTCGTTCGCCAGCCGGACGTCATGATCCTCGAGGGCCTCAACGTCCTGCAGACAGCGAA
>JBJMIY010000158.1:0-3252 GCA_045806605.1 Rubrobacteraceae bacterium | reverse complement strand
TGGTGCGAAGGACTGCAAAACTGTGGTCTGGGTATACAACGGCTGGGCTGCGATCGCTTATGAGGACCGCAACAAGGTCGTTAGTGTCGGTTGGGGCCGCACAAAGCAACAGGCCGCGAACAGAGCCGTGAAGAGGTGCGGGGGGGCGCCCTGTAAACGGGTCTGGGCGATCAAGACGGAGCTTGACCCGCACAAGAAAACGACGGGTGGCTACGCGCTACCGGGCCCGTAAAGTATCCCAAAGGCGCCCTAGGCGGGGTAGCCACACCTAGAGCTTCTTAGGGCAGAGGGCCGGGGTCTTCTAGCAGCCTCGGCCCTTACTCTTGCCCTTATTCATCAAACGTCGTGGAAGGGGTTTTCTCGGAAGTTAGCATAGCCCCGGTCCGATCGGGCCCCGGCGGGTGGGCGCTGGTGCTGATCGTCCTGATCCGGGGCCGCCTGGGCTATCGAGAAGGAGCCTACGCCACCGATGAGGCTTCGGCGCCGCGCGTGAGATGAGGTTAAAGTAGACACGTGAAGCCGAACAACGGACGGGGCGTGGTGGACCTACCTCCGCCCGGTATAGGAGGTTAGCCTGTGCACGAGCCGAGACTTGCAGCCGTAGACGACAGGGAAACGCGGACGCACGTACCGCTATTGGTGATCGGGGCCGGACCCTACGGGCTCGCCACCGCCGCGCGCGCAAAAAGCGCAGGTATCGAGCAGCTCGTGGTTGGCAAGCCGATGGCCTTCTGGCGCGAGAACATGCCCGCCGGGATGTTCTTGCGCTCCGGCCCCGACTGGCACCTCGACGCCGCCGGCGTGCACACCTTCATGGCGTACCTCGACGAGCGCGGGATCGACCCCTCGGATGTTGACCCCATCCCGGTCGCGCTGTTCCTCGACTACGTCGATTGGTTTGAGGAGAGGGCCGACGTCGACGTGGTGCCTGAGCTGGTGCGGGATCTCTCCAAACCCGACGGGCGCTTTGTGGCGACGCTGGAGAGCGGCCGGCGCGTCAGTGCCGATGCCGTGGTCGCCGCCCCCGGCATCTCCCACTTTACGGTCATCCCGGAGTGGGTCGGACGCAGCCTGTCGCAGGGACGCTGGACGCACACCTGTCACCTGGTACGGTTCGACCAGCTTCGTGGGAAGCGGGTACTGATCGTTGGCGGACGCCAGAGCGCCTTCGAGTGGGCCGCCCTGCTCGCCGACGGGGATGCTGCGGAGATCCACGTCGTCTACCGGCACTACACTCCCGAGTTTGCCGCCTCCGACTGGCACTTCGTTGATCCTCTGATGGACCTCACCGCTACTGTGCCCGGCTGGTTCAGGAACCTGCCCTCAGAAGAGCGCGAAGCGATCGCCAAGAGGTTCTGGGCTGAGGGCAGGCTGAAGCTGGAGCCGTGGCTCACGCCTCGACTGGAGAAACCTTCCGTCCATCGGTGGCCAAACAGGTCGGTGACAGCGTGTGAAGAGGTCCCTGACGGGGAGATCGAAGCGCGGCTCTCGACCGGAGAGCGCCTCGCGGTGGACCACGTCGTCCTGGCGACCGGCTACAAGCCGGACATGAGGGAGGTCCCTTACCTCTCGGGGGTGATAGACCACATGGAGCTCGCCGACGGGTTCCCCGTACTGGACGATCACTTCCAGTCGAGCGTGCCCGGACTTTTCGTGACGGGTTTCCCGGCCACGCGTGACTTCGGGCCGTTCTTCGGCTTCGTGCGCGGGTGCCCCGTGGCCGCCACGCTCACGACCGCGGGTTTGGTCGAGGCGCTCGACCGGGCGTAAGCCTGATCTGGACCCTCGGCCCGATGTCTCCGCCAGGCAGCCCCGACGATCTTGTGTCTCGAGTCCACCGAGTAGACCCTGATTTTCCCTGATTCCGGCGGCCCAGACTCTTTGCGCCTTGCTATGGGTTCGTGGGACGCTCCAGCGTCAGGAGGGTGATGTCGTCCTCCTGCTCCCAACCTTCCCCGGTAAAGCGCTCCAACTACCCCATCAAGTAGACACGGGCGGTAGATGATAACAACCTCGGCCGCTTATTCACCCTAGTGCGTGGAAGAGGCGTTCTGCGAAGTACGCGGTATCAAGCTCGGCCCCGGTCCGGTACCGTAAGGCCATCGGACCGGGGCTATGCGCTTCGTGGTGAACTTCGCCTTGACGGCGTTCTAGGAAGTTCGCACTCGGGCCGCTCGGTAAGGCCCTTCGAGGCTGCAGGACTACCTAACAAAAATCAATGCAAATCTAGTTCAATTGAGTGATGTGCAGCTCCTTACTACCTTGTACGCTGCCCGACGTGCACAAATGGAGCCGGAGAACATCAGTCCATCCCGAAATAAGGTGTTGAGCATGGCCGATGTCGCAGCAGTTTCACCCCGCGATCTCCGGAGGACTGCCCGCCGCGGGCTTGCCATCTACTTCGCCCTCGTCGTGGTGCTCTCGGGCGGCCTCGAAGCGTACATGATCTTCATCAACCCTGATTCATTTGGCACCCTGTTCTGGCTGCTCGCGCTCATGTGGAGCCCGGCGCTCGCCTCGGTCATCGCGCGCCTCGTGCTCAGGGAGGGCTTCTCCGACGTCTCCTTCCGGTTCGGGGGCTACGCACCTTGCCGTGGTACGCGCTTGGTCTAGCCGTGCCCCTCGCCGTCGGCATCCTCGCCTACGGCGCCGCCTGGCTTACGGGGTTCGTGAAGTTCGAGGGCAGCGCGGGCGCCTTGCTGGTGGGGTTGGTATCCGCCGCCACCTGGATCACGATCTACGGCTTCATCTTCAATACGGGGGAGGAGATAGGGTGGCGCGGCTACATGCTAACGCGCCTCATCGACGCGGGGGTGCCGCGCCCCGTGCTGGTGAGCGGTCTGATCTGGGCTCTCTGGCACCTCCCGCTGATACTCGCGGGTATCTACGCGGCCGGCCCCTATCCCGCGCTCTCCGCCGTCCTATTCGTCGTCTCGGTCACGTCGACCTCGTTCGTCTACGCGCGCATGCGCCTGGAGACGGGCAGCATCTGGCCGGTGATATTCGCCCACAGCGCCTGGAACGCCATCATCCAGGGTCCCTTCGACGGGGCCACCAAGGGACCCAACGCCGCGCTTTGGACGGGCGAGTCGGGCATCCTGAGCGTCATAGTTCTCGTCGTGATCGCCGTGATAGTCTCGCGCGGGAGGTGGACCTACATCCGCAGCCTGCCGGGGCGAGGTGTGCCGCTCTCGCAGCAGCTCTCGCCGCAGCCGCGCGCCTCCGCCCGAGGCACGCGCAACGTGAGGTAGG
>JBJMIY010000157.1:0-6674 GCA_045806605.1 Rubrobacteraceae bacterium | reverse complement strand
CTCACTCGATGGGCTCCAGGGTGAGGGGGCCAAGAGGCTCGGCCTGGCGGAGCACCAGGTGGCCCTCTTGGGCGAGCGAGAGGGCGGCGGCGAAGGCCACGGCTGAGCGAAGCCGGTCCATGTCCCGGACGAGCTCCTCGTACGGGACGGGGCCGCCTCCTGCGAGGGCTGAGCGAATGAGGGAGGCGAGCTCCTGGAGGGTGACGGTAATGGGCCCGAGATGCCTCACAGGCGGCTCGGCGGGGCGCGAGAAGGAGCGGCGCGCGGCCTCGAGGAGACGGTCCGGGTCTAAGTGCAGGCGGCCCGGCCGCGGCGGCAGGATGTGGGCGGAGGGGTAGTGGCCAGCGTTTGCTCGAAACCGCTCGCGCAGGGCCTGTGCGCCGCGGCGGACCATGAGGTAGCGGGTGAGCCGCCTAGCGAGCTGCTCGGGCGAGAGGACTTCCTCCACTTCATCTTCGCCGTCTTCGGAGAGCGGGAAGAGCTCGCGACTCTTGAGCAGGACCAGCGCGGCGGCGGAGCCAGCGAAGTCGGTGTCGCGCTCCAGGGCGTTGGGAGCCTCGGGGTCACGGGCCTGGACGTAGAGGCTCACCAGCTCGCGCAAAGGAACCTCGAAGATCTCCAGCTCCTCTTTCAAGATCAGGGCAAGGAGCCACTCGTAGGGACCGGAGTACACCTCGAGCTCGACGGTGAAGTCAGAGAGGGCTCTATCCAGGGTCACCTGGCCTCCGAGTGGAGCGGCAACACAGAGGAGAGGACGTTGTGCTCGGTCCCAGTGGCGCGGGCGAGGACGGAGTCCACGACGCGTCCCTCGGCGACGACGACGCCGCGGCCGAGCCCCGGGTCCGCGTTGATGGCGTCCGCGAGCCCGCGTCCTGCCACCTCTCGCACGTAGGGGAACAGCGCGTTCGAGAGCGCTCTCGTGGAGGTGACGGGGACGGAGGCGGGGACGTTCTTGACGCAGTAGTGGATGACGCCGGCCTCGACGAAGGTGGGATCTTCGAGCGTGGTCGGCCGGGAGGTCTCCACACACCCGCCGTTATCCACGTCGACGTCCACTATGACGCTTCCGGCCTTCATTCCCTCCACCGTCTGGCGGTCCACGAGAGCTGGCGTCCTGGAGCCCACCACGAGGATAGCCCCTATGAGGAGGTCGGCGTTGAGGACTGCATTCCTTATCGCCATGCTGCTCGCGGCCAGAGTCGTGACGCCCCTCAGAGAGGCCTCCTCGAGACGCCTGAGACGGTCGAGGTCGCGGTCTATCACGACGACGCGCGCTCCGAGGCCGCTCGACATCCTGGCGGCGGCCGACCCGACGATGCCGCAGCCAAGGATCACAACCCGCCCCTGCCTCACCCCGGTCGAGCCGCCAAGCAGTATGCCCCGCCCGCCCGAGGGGCGCTGCAGGTAATGAGCCCCGATCTGAGGCGTGATGCGGCCGGCGATCTCGCTCATCGGAGCGAGGACCGGCAGGCCCCCCCTGTGGTCGCGGATGGCCTCCATCGCGAAGGCTACGCACCGGGAGTCGAGGAGCGTCCGCATGAGCCCGGGGTTCACCGGCAGCGAGAGGAAGGCGAAGAGGATCAAGCCTTCCCTGAGGTAGCGGTACTCCTCTTCTGTAGGTCCGTAGACCTTGACGACGAGCTCGGAGTCGTCGTAGACGCGGCCCACCTCCTCGACGAGTATCGCGCCGGCCTCCTCGTAGCGCTCGTCGGGGATGCTCGACGCCTCGCCTGCCCCGGTCTCGACCAGCACTCGGTGACCGGCGCGGGCGAGCTCGTAGACGGCGTGCGGGGCGAGCGCCACCCGGCTCTCGCCCGGCGAGACCTCCCTGGGCACCCCGATCCTCACCGGGGGAACTCCTCGCCGAGGGCGAGCGCTACTGCTGCTGCGGCAGCATCGAAAAATACTCTGTCTTCTTCGTAACAGCGCCCCATACTCTCGAAGGTTACCCCGAAGCGCGCACCCAATCCACCCGCCCCGTAAGGTACCTGCACGCAGGAGTGGCGCATCGGGATCTCCCGGTCAGGGATCTCCCGGTCGAATACCCAGGCAGAAGTGCCAACGGGGAAAGCCACCCGACAGCCCACAAGAATCGCCGCCAGGGCGGCCCGGGTATGGTGAGATAGTCCTCTGTGCCGCCCTCGCGGGTCGGCCGCGGAGATACGGGGTGCGAGAACAGGCTCGCCCCCAAGAGAAAGGGCCGCGTTCGCCGCGATCGCGGCAGCCATCCCGCCGTGGCCCTCCTGAGTGCCGGTGCCCAGGATGCCCGGCCCTATTCCGACGAGTAGGAGATCCGCCACCTCCGCGGCCGCAAGTAGCCCTGAATAGACGTTCACTGCCTCGAGATCGCCGCCGAAGCAGTTTCCGCAAGAGACAACCGTACGCAGCAGTCCCTTCCCGATGAGCTCCTGAACAGCGCTGGAGAGCGCGACAGGCAGAGCTCCACCCTCCTGCCAGACGAAAGCCACGCTGCACCCCGGACGAAGGGCGCCCGCCGCGCAGCAGGACGGAGCCAGGTGCGAGTGGAGCGGCAGTACGACGATTGGAACTCCGTCGAGAGTCTCGGCCTGAGGCGCGGCCAACGCCGGAAACTGCAGCGGCGTGTATGGGAGCTTGACGAAGTGGTTCGCGTTGGCGGGAACCACCTCCGCAGCCGCGCGCGGCAAGATCACCGCCACGCCGCCCGTGCCAAGTTTCATCTCCAGCCCTACCGTGTTGGCCGAGACCTCATCTCCTTCCACCGGAGGATCCCCTAGCTCCCGGTAGAAGACGCCGGGGACCCGCTTGCCCGAGAGGGGGCCTTCGAGAAGCTCGATCTCGGCAAGGTCCGACGAAACGGCGAGCACGCGAGCGCGCCGAAGGACGGGCGGGGTCGGCTGGTCTCTCAGATGAGGCTCCACGAGGGGTGTGACCGGAGGAAGTCGCGCAGGAGGCCCTCGTTGCCCCCGACTCCGAGGTAGGCGTCTGCCTGCTGCCCAGCCGGGGTCCACGAGGCCTCGAAACAGACGGAGAAGCCCGCTTCTCTGAGCTGGCGCGCGAGCGTCTCCACCGCCCGCGGCGAGGCTATCCCTGGCGGCACGGATCGCACCGCCCCGACCTCGAGCGTCGCCTCCGTGAGGGCCGCGACCCTCGTCAGAGAGCGGAATACCTCGCCGAGGGCCGCGCCGAGATCGGCCCGGGTGAGGGCCCTGATCTCGCCGGCGAGGTGCCGCGTGGCCGATCCCGGATCATCCGCCTCGGTGAAGCGACAACGCGCGGGTCCAGGTAGCTCGTAGAGCGCCGGCCCTTCGGGTACTTCCTCAGGGCTCCGCCACGCGAGCGTAGCGCTGAACTCGGCGACACCGGCGACGCGGGGCGCGATCGTGCCCGCGGGTGCGTCGGGCAGCAGGGCGAGGGACCAGCGCGGGAGTTCCCCGTCGACGACGGAGCCAGGGTTCGTTCGATCCTGCGCCCTCAGCTTCAGCTGGCGGTCTGCTCCTCTGCCTGCTTGACGAACTTCGAGATGCCGCCTTTCTTGCGCTCGAGCGCGGCGCCCACAAACCCGTCAAAGAGCGGGTGCGGCCTCACGGGCCGGCTCTTGAACTCGGGGTGGAACTGGCTCCCGATAAAGAAAGGGTGGTCCTTTAGCTCGGCGATCTCTACCAGGTGCCCGTCAGGGGAGGTGCCGGAGAAGACCATCCCGGCTTCCTGCAGGGCGTCCCTGTAGCGGTTGTTCACCTCGTAGCGGTGGCGGTGCCTCTCGTAGACCAGCTCGTGGTCGTAGACCTCTGCAGCCAGAGTATTGGGAGCTATCCTGCACGGCCAGCGCCCGAGGCGCATCGTGCCGCCCATATCTACACCTACCTGGTCCGGCATGATGTCTATTACCGGGTGCGGGGTGTCCTGCTCGAACTCGGTCGAGTTGGCCATCTCGAGGCCGGCCACGTTGCGGGCGAACTCGATGACCTCTATCTGCATGCCCAGACAGAGACCCAGGTAAGGCGTGCCGGTCTCCCTGGCGTAGCGCGCAGCCTCGATCTTGCCCTCCGCGCCCCTGTGTCCGAAGCCAGGCAACACCAGGACCCCGTCGGCGTCGGCCAGGCGCCGCGCGACCGCTTCGCGGTTCGTGAGCTGCTCGGAGTCCACCCAGTCCAGCTTTGCCCGCACGCCGTGGGCTCCACCAGCGTGCCCCAGAGCCTCGACGACGGAGAGGTAGGCGTCCTGCAGCTTGATGTACTTTCCAATGATCGCGACCCTGACCGTCTCTTCGGCCTCGAGCATGCGCAAGACGAGGGCGCGCCACTCGTCGAGGTCCGCGGGCACCGCCGGGAGCCCTAGCTTCTCCAGCACGAGCTCGTCAAGGGCCTCCTCGTGCAGCCTGAGCGGGATCGCATAGAGGTTCGGGGCGTCCTCGGCGGGGATGACGGAAGCCAGCTCCGTGTCGGCGAAGAGCGCTATCTTCTTCCTTATGTCCTCGCCTATGGGCCTGTCCGCCCGGCAGATCAGGATGTCGGGCGAGATGCCGATCTCCCTTAGCCTCTGAGCGGAATGCTGCGTCGGCTTGGTCTTGAGCTCGCCCGCAGCCTCGATGTAGGGCACGTAGGAGACGTGGACGTAGAGGACGTTGCTCCTCCCGACGTCGTTCCTGAACTGCCGGATCGCCTCCAGAAAAGGCAGGCTCTCGATGTCGCCGACCGTCCCCCCTATCTCGGTGATGACGATGTCCTTGTCCTGCCCCAGGCGCCCGATCCGGTTCTTTATCTCGTTGGTTATGTGCGGGATGACCTGCACGGTCGCCCCGAGGTAGTCCCCCCTCCTCTCGCGGCTTATGACCTCCCAGTACACGCTCCCCGCCGTGACGTTAGAGAGCTTGCCCAGGTTCTCGTCGAGGAAACGCTCGTAGTGGCCGAGATCCAGGTCCGTCTCGGCACCGTCCTCGGTGACGAAGACCTCGCCGTGCTGGTACGGGTTCATGGTCCCGGGATCCACGTTTATGTAAGGGTCGAACTTCTGCAGCACCACCCTGTAGCCCCTCGACTTGAGGAGCATCCCGAGCGCCGCGGCACTGGTCCCCTTGCCGATGGACGACACGACGCCACCCGTAACGAAGATATACTTGGTCTCACTCATCGCGCCCCCAATGGTCGAACCTCCGTAATGCTCCTACCTCCTCTATTACCAGGGATATGGACGAGATCTCGGCCACGATGGTGAGGCCGAAGATCGCCACCCCGGCGACCCACCAGACCGCGCCCGGCCCGCTCGTCACCGCGAGGTAGCCCAGAACAGCTCCCCAGACCGCGGCTCCTGCATCACCGATCATGATACGACCTTTCAGGTCAAAATAAAATAGCGCGATGGCTCCACCTACCACGCCCGCAACCGCAACCACCCCTCCATACGGCGCTACAAACAGCAAGACCACCACCAGAATACCGAGGAACTTGAGCGCCCGCCCGGGCCGCACGTCGAAAAGGTTGGCCAGATTGGCGCAGCCGGCCAACAGAAAAGCGGCAACCAGCGCCCTCCATCCCGCCCCGAATACACTTACCCCGAAGAGCAGCGCCCCACCGCCTAGCACCACCACCTTCATTAGCCCCGTCGTAACCCTCCCCCGCCTCAACGCCCCCAGGTGCCCCGAAAACCCCCTCTCACCCGCCCCACCCCACCTGTCGTCCGCGAACCCCACGAGCCCAGCCACAAGCGAATACGCCAGGTACGCATTCCCACCTTCGCCCACCTCCACTACACCAGCGAGGGCGCCAACCAGCGTTAAAAGTATTATGGGTAAAAAGGCGAGGCCGGCTGAGGTTGGGATGGTATGGCCTGCGAAGTTCTGGCGCTTCGGGAGGTAGGGTTGGCAGAGGGCGAGGGTGAGGAGAGCAAGGGCGGCGCCGGTGGTGGCGAGGAGCAGAGGTGTGATCACCACGGGATGCGGGCTCCGCGCAGGGCGCGGACTACGTCGAGGCCCTGGCGGGTGCGGTGGGCGAAGCCGCGAAGGTTGCGGCCAGTGGGACGGTGCGTGAGGGAGAGCGGGATCTCGAGTGGTTTAATCCCGGCGGCGAGGAGGTCGAGGGTCATGCCGACTTCGGCGCCGAAGCCGGGGGCGACGCCGGGTAGGATTTCGAGGGCGGGGGCGAGCAGGGCACGCTGGCCGGAGAGTGGCTCCGAGAGGATGTGGCCGGTGCGGCTCGCGATGGCGCTCCTGGCAAATCTCTTTACGAGGCCGAAGCCGCCCTTCGTGGCGGCGGGAGGGAAGGCGGCGATGGAGACGGGAATATTTTCGTCGAGGGCAGCGATGAGGTTGGCGAGGAGGGCGGCCGAGAAGCCGAGGTCACCGTCCAGGAGGAGCACGGTGTCGGGGGGGTAGGTGCGGACGCGGATGAGGCCGTGGCGGAGGGCGTGGCCCTTGCCCGCGGGCGTGCCCGGGGGCGAGGCGTGGACGAGCTCGGCGCCGAGAGCTAGGGCGATGTCGGGTGTCGTGTCGCGGCTGCCGTCGTCGGCCACGATCAGGTGTGAAAGGTTGGGGATGGTGTGCAGGGCTCGCAGGGTGTCGGCGAGGGTCGCAGCCTCATCGCGGGCCGCGATCACCGCTGCCGTCTCGAGCGCCATGGCTAGCCTGGGGGAGGGAAGGCTTCGGCGGCGCTCTCCTTGGTGCCGTAAGTCCCCTCGCAATCCTCCATTTTGGCGCACCT
>JBJMIY010000156.1:0-7486 GCA_045806605.1 Rubrobacteraceae bacterium | reverse complement strand
GGCGTACCGCCGCAGCGCACATGGATTCCCGAAGCTCCGGGTCCAAGGCCGGCGAGGGAGCCTCTTCGACGACCTTCTGGTGACGGCGCTGGATCGAGCACTCGCGCTCGTAGAGGTGGAGGACGTTGCCTTGCTGGTCCCCGATCACCTGTACCTCCACGTGCCGGGGGTCCTCGAGGAGCTTCTCCAGGAACACCGACCCGTCGCCGAAGGCCGCCTCCGCCTCGCGACGGGCGCCCCGGACGGCCTCTACGAAGTCCTGCGGGCGCGCGACGGCGCGCATCCCGCGTCCCCCACCCCCGGCGCTCGCCTTGACTAGTACCGGATATCCGATCTCTTTGGCTTCTTGCGCCAGTCGCTCCTCGCTACCTTCTCCGTTGTAGCCCGGGACGGTCGGGACGTCGGCCCGGTGGGCCAGCTCCTTGGCTCGTACCTTGAAGCCCACGGCGTCCATCGCCTCCGGGGGTGGGCCGACCCAGGTCGCTCCTGTTTCCTCGACCGCCCGGGCAAAAGCAGCGCTCTCCGCCAGGAATCCGTACCCGGGGTGGACCGCCTCGGCTTCGGACGCTTTGACCGCCTCGACGAGCCCCGCGACGTTCAGGTAGCTCTCCGTCGCGGGAGCCGGTCCTATGAAGTACGCCTCGTCGGCGAGGCGGCGGTGCATCGCGCCCTCGTCGGCCTCCGAGTAGACGGCGACGCTCATTATGCCCAGCTCGCGGCAGGCCCGGATGATGCGAACCGCTATCTCTCCGCGGTTTGCGATCAGGAGCCTCGAGAAGCTCACGGGCTCCTCCAGCGAGGCTCGCGCTCCTCCAGGAAGGCTGCGAGACCATCCCGGCCTTCCTCGCTAACCCGGAGCTCCGCGAAGCAGCGCGTGAGTTCGTATATGAGCGCGGCGTTCAGGGCGTTACGCGCCTCGGGGCGCGCGAGGGCGACGGTCGCCACCGGTCCCTCTTCGGTCCTGCGCAGGTGCTCGTAGTTTCCGGCCATCAACCCCTCATCTGGATAACGGTCACAATACCTTCAGAGCACAGGTCACTCCGGGCCCCCTCACCAGTTCGTGACCGAACCGTCCGGGCGGCGGAGGTGCGGTAGCTCCGCCATCCGGAAGGGACGACCCTTCGCCGCCGCCCGATCGAACTCCACGCCCAGTCCCGGACGAGTGGGTGGCAGCAGGTGGCCGTCCTCCCACTCGGGCTGCGCCGGGACGACGTCGGTCAGGAACGTTCCCGGCCTGTACGGCTGCTCCTGGACGCCGAAGTTGGGGCACGCGAGGTTCAAGTGCAGGCAGGCGGCCGTCGATATCGGCCCGAGCGGGTTGTGGACGGCGAGCATTACGTGGTGGGTTTCGCACATGGCGGCGATCTTCTTCGCCTCGGTGATGCCCCCGGCGAGGCACAGGTCGACGCGGGCGTAGTCTATCCACTCCCTCTCCACGAGTTGCCTGAACTCCCATTTGGAGCCGAATTGCTCGCCGGCGGCCAGGGGTACAGCAGTGCGCAGCCGCAGCATTTCGTAGGAGCCGGGGTCCTCAGAGCGCAGAGGGTCTTCGATGAAGAAGGGCCGCATAGGCTCAGCCTCGCGACAGAGCCGGAGCGAGTCGGGCATCCCGAGGCGGGTATGGACATCGAATATCACCCCGATATCCTCGCCCACCGCATCGCGCACCGCGGCAAGCTGCTCGACGGCGGTGAGCAGGGAACGGCGGGGTTCGAAGACCTCGCCCTCCTGGGGCAGCCCCCAGCGTACGAAGCGCCACCCTTCCTCCTTTGTCTTCAAGCAGGATTCCACCAGCGCGGAGGTGTCCGTGCCGGCCTCCGCGTTGTGCGGGTAGTAGACCACGCGGTCGCGGGCTCGGCCTCCGAGGAGCTCGTACACGGGAACGCCCAGGGCCTTGCCCTTGATATCCCATAGCGCGAGGTCTACTGCCGATATCGCTGCCGAAACGGCGTGGCGGGCGGGAAAGAAGCCTCCCCGAAAGAGCAGTTGCCAGAGATGCTCGGTGCGAAACGGGTTCTCGCCCAGGAGCAGCGGCTCGAAGTGCTCGACCGTTCCCGTCACCGCCAGTTCCCGGCCCGTCAGCCCCGCTTCGCCCACGCCGTAGATGCCTTCGTCGGTGTCGACGACCACGAACAGGAAGTTGCGCTCTCCATCCCATACCGGGTAAGTTTCAACGCCGGTGATCTTCACGTGTTTCCCCGATCGCCATCACATCCTGAAGATGCCGTAGCGGGTCTCTTCGAGGGGGGAGTTCGCGGCGGCGGAGAGACCAAGCGCAAGGACCATCCGGGTGTCCGCGGGGTCTATGACGCCGTCGTCCCAGAGCCTCGCGGTCGAATGGTAGGGGTTGCCCTCCCGTTCGTACTTCTCGAGGATGGGTTCCTTGAACTCCTCGCGCTCCCCGTCGGCCATCTGCTTGCCCTCGCGCGCGAGGTTGTCCTCCTGCACTGTGAGGAGGACGTTCGCGGCCTGCTCACCGCCCATGACGCTGATGCGGGCGTTCGGCCACATCCACAAAAAGCGCGGCGAGTAGGCGCGGCCGCACATACCATAGTTGCCCGCCCCGAAGGAGCCGCCGACGATCACGGTGAACTTCGGGACGTTGGCGTTCGCTACGGCCATGACCATTTTCGCGCCGTCTTTGGCGATGCCGCCCGCCTCGTACTCCTTGCCGACCATGAAGCCGGTGATGTTCTGCAAGAAGACGAGCGGGATGCCGCGCGAGCAGCACAGCTCGATGAAGTGCGCTCCCTTGAGCGCGCTCTCGGAGAACAGGATACCGTTGTTGGCGAGTATGCCGACCGGCATCCTCATGATGCGCGCGAAGCCGCACACCAGCGTCTCGCCGTAGAGCGGCTTGAACTCGTGCAGCCTGCTCCTGTCCACGATCCGGGCGATGACCTCCCGTACATCGTAGCCCTGGCGGTAGTCCCGCGGCACGATGCCGTAGATGTCTTCTGCGTCGTAGAGCGGTTCTTCGGGCTCCTCCACGGTCCACGGCGGGCTCTTCTCCGCGTTCAGGTTCTCCATGATGGAGCGCACTATGGCGAGGGCGTGCTCGTCGTTCTCGGCGAAGTGGTCGGCTACCCCCGAGCGGCGGGTATGGACGTCGGCGCCCCCGAGCTCCTCGGCGGTCACTTCTTCGCCGGTCGCGGCCTTGACGAGAGGTGGACCGCCGAGGAAGATCGTACCCGTACCCTTCACGATCACGACCTCGTCGCTCATCGCCGGCACGTAGGCCCCGCCGGCCGTGCAGCTCCCCATGACGGCGGCTATCTGAGGAATTCCCTTCGCGCTCATCCTCGCCTGGTTGTAGAAGATGCGCCCGAAGTGGTCCCGATCCGGGAACACCTCGTCCTGCAACGGCAGGAACGCTCCCCCCGAATCCACCAGGCAGATACACGGAAGACGGTTCTGCTCGGCGATCTCCTGTGCGCGAAGGTGCTTCTTGACCGTAATGGGATAGTACGTGCCACCCTTTACCGTCGCATCGTTGGCGACGATCACGACCTCTCGCCCCGAGACGCGTCCGATGCCGGTGACGATGCCTGCCGCCGGCACCCTCCCGTCGTACATCCCGAACGCCGCTAGAGGCGAGAGCTCGAGAAAGGCGGTGCCGGGGTCGAGCAGCAACTCTATGCGGTCGCGCACCGGCAGCTTCCCGCGCTCCTCGTGGCGCTTCCGCGCCTTCTCGCCGCCTCCGCGCCGCGCCTGGGCGGAGCGCTCGCGCAACTCGACGAGAAGCTCCTCGTAGGCTTCGCTGTTCTCCCTGAACCCCTCGCTCTTCGGGTCTATGTGGCTGCGGATCTTGCTCAAACCCTCTCCCGCTCTGTCGTAGGAGATGTTATCCGGCGCGAGTCACAGGCGCCACCGGGGAGCGCGGATCCTGGTACTCAGGCGGAGCCGGGGAAGATCGGGCGCAGGTCCTCCAGGCGCTCGTAGGTCCACCACAGGTAATTACGCGTCCCCTCCTCCCGCAGCGGGTGCAGGTCCGCGAGCTCCGGGTCGTCGAGGAAGGCCTGGAACGCCTCGCGCGAGGGCCACTCGACCAGGATCATTACGCTGCGGGGCCCGGCGTCGCCCGCCAGGGCGTCGTCCAGCCGCCCGAGCGCGACGACGCGCCCGCCGTGCTTCGCCACGGCCCCGGGCGAGCGGCGCGAGTAGCGAAGATACTGCTCGTTCTCAGCCAGGTCGAAGAGGTTGAGGGCGTAGAGCGGCATCGTCAGGTTACTGCGCCACCATATTCGCCTTCGCCGCTTCGGCGCTCTCGGCGAGCAGGCTGCGGGCTATGATCTGGCGGTTTATCTCGCTGGTCCCCTCGCCGATCTCGTTGATCTTGACCTGCCGCCAGTAGCGCGCCACCGCGCTCCCCTCCATGAACCCCTCGCCGCCGTGGATCTGAACCGCCTGGTCCGCCGCTCTTTTAGCCGCCTCTGACGCGAACACCTTGGCCATGCTCGCCTCGCGTGAGAAGGGCCGCGCCTGGTCTTTGAGCCAGGCGGCCTTGAGCACCAGGTTGCGGGCGAGCTCTATCTCCATCGCCATGTCGGCGAGCTTGAACTGGATGGCCTGGAACTCCCCGATCGCCTTACCGAACTGGTGGCGCTCCCTCGCACGCGCCACCGCCTCGTCGAAGCACGCCTGCGCCAGCCCGACCGAGAGCGCCGCGACCGCCACCCGCCCCCCGTCGAGAGTCCGCAAGAACTGCCTGAGACCAGCCCCACGCTCGCCGAGCATGTATTCCTCCGGCACGCGGCAGTCCTCGAAGTACAGGGGATGTTGGTCGGAAGCGCGCCAGCCCAGCTTCTCGTAGCCCGGTCCGCGGGTGTAGCCCGACGTCTCCTGCGGCACGATGAGCGCGGTCAGCTCCGGCCTGCCTGTCTCGCGCGTCCCGGTGCGGGCGATGACCGTCACACCCGCTGTGACGTCGGTGCCGGAGTTGGTGATCCACTTCTTCGAGCCGTTGATGACCCACTCGCCCCCCTCGAGCTCCGCCGTTGTCCGCGTCCCGCCGGCGTCGGTGCCGGCCTCCTCCTCCGTCAGGCCGAAAGCCCACAGTCGTTCGCCTGTGGCGCACCGGCGGAGAAACTCATCCTTCTGCTCCGTGGTGCCGTATGCGGCTAGAGGTGCGCAGCCTAAAGAGATATGGGCCTCCATCGTTATACCGACCGAGGTATCGGCGCGGCTGATCTCCTCGAGCGCCAGGATGTATGCGACGAAGTCGCCGCCCGACCCGCCATACTCCTCCGGTAGCGTGAGCCCCATCATCCCCAGGCGCGCCATCTCGGCGATGATGTCGTAGGGGAACATCTGCTCGCGGTCGAGAACCGCGGCGCGGGGCAGGATCGCGCCCTGCGCGAAGTCGCGCGCCAGCTCACGCCACCGCCTCTGCTCGTCGGTTGGATCGAAGTTCATCCCGATTCTCCTTTCCCAGACGCTGCTGATAATAGCAGTACCATGGGCAGCGAGCCGGCGCGTGTCCGCGCTAATCAAGGCTCGTTGGGCCGCGAAACGAAAGTAGCTCGTCTTCGTATTAAAGGGTGGACATGAGCGTCAAGAATCGACCATAAAGGAGGAAACAAAATGAGCATAGGCGCCATCATAGGCTGGATCATCATCGGCCTGATCGCGGGCGCGCTGGGCAAGCTCATCATGCCAGGTGACGATCCCGGCGGAATAATAGTCACGATCCTGCTCGGGATAGGTGGGGCCGTCGTAGGCGGCTTCCTGGCGGGTCTGATAGGCCTCGGCGGTGGACCCCTCTGGACCATCGTGGTCGCCACGCTAGGAGCCATCATACTGCTGGCGATCTACCGGGCTATAGCGGGCAGCCGCCGAACCGCGGGTTAATAACACCCATAGTGTTGTAGTGCCCGGAGGCCGGGAAACTCCCGGCCTCCAGCCTTATCTCAGGCTAGAAGCAATCCGCGAAATGTTTTTCTGATCACTCGGGATGCCGAACGGGAACTCTCGCCAACCCGTTGCCAGCACAGCTCGATCACACACCAGAGTATGTCAATCACCTTTACGCCGTCTCGACTTCGGCGGCTTCCTGCAGGCCGTATCGCTCTATGGCGGCCTCGCGCAGCCTGTACTTCTGGATCTTGCCGCTCGCCGTCATCGGGTACCCATCTACGAAATCCACGTAGAAAGGGACCTTGAAGCGGGCCATGTTCTCCCGGCAATACTCTTTGACGTTTTCTTCGGAGAGGTCGGAGTCAGGCTTCTTCTTTATTACGGCGGCGGCGACCTGTTCGCCGTACTTCTCGTCCGGGACGCCGTATACCTGCACGTCGGAGACGTCAGGGTGGGTGTAGAGGAACTCCTCGATCTCGCGCGGGTAGATGTTCTCGCCGCCCCGGATGATCATGTCCTTCGCCCGGCCCGTGATCCTAACGTACCCGTTCTCGTCCATTACCGCCAGGTCGCCTGTGTGCAGCCAGCCGTCCTTGTCTATGACCTCGGCCGTCTTGTCCTCCATGTTGTAGTACCCCTTCATGACGAGGTACCCCCGGGTCCACAACTCGCCCTGCTCGCCCGCCTCGCAGTCCTCGCCCGTCTCGACACCGACTATACGCACCTCGGTTTCGGGCAGCGCCCGGCCCACGGTCGAGACCCTCAGCTCGAGCGGGTCGTCGGTGCGCGTCTGGGTGATAACGGGGCTGGACTCGGTCTGGCCGTAAGCTATGGTGATCTCCGACGCCCCCATGACGTCAACGACCTTCTTCATCACCTCCATCGGGCACGGAGAGCCGGCCATTATTCCGGTCCGCAAAGAGCTCGTGTCGTACTCCTCGAATTCGGGGTGCTCGAGCTCCGCTATGAACATAGTCGGCACGCCGAGCACCGCCGTGCACCTCTCTTCGTGCACAGCCTGCAAGACCATCTCCGGGTCGAAGCTCTCGACGGGGACCATAGTCCCCTCGTGCGTTACGGTGTTTAGCGTTCCGAGCACGCAGCCGAAGCAGTGGAAGAACGGCACGGGGATGCAGACCCTGTCCTCCGGCCCGAGCTCCATGCACTCGCCGATGTAGAAGGCGTTCCTGATGATGTTCGCGTGGGTGAGCTGTACACCTTTGGGGAACCCCGTCGTCCCCGAGGTGTACTGCATGTTGATCACCTCGTCTGCGCCGAGCGACTGCTGCCTCTCACGCAACTCCTCTGGTGAGATCTCCTCACCCCGCTCCATGAACTTCTCGAACCTCATGATGGGCAGCCCCCCATGTTCGCCCTCGCCCATAAGGACGGCGTGCCTCAGGTGCGGCAGCTCCCGGACCGAGAGCTCCCCGTCCGCGCTCTCGGCGAGCTCGGGGACGACCTGCGCAAGTATTTCGACGAAGTCTGCGTCCTTCACGCCTCTGGTGAGGAAAAGAGCCGCAGAGTCGGACTGGTCGAGCACGTACTTCAGCTCGTTCGCTTTGTAGGCCGGGTTCACCGTCACGAGGACGACCCCGATCTTGCCCGTTGCGAACTGGAGGGTCACCCA
>JBJMIY010000155.1:0-10850 GCA_045806605.1 Rubrobacteraceae bacterium | reverse complement strand
AGCATGTGGGAGCGCATCTTCGACGAGAAGCCGATGGAGACCTGGCTCGCGATGAACAAGTGGGTCAACGACGGGCCGCCCTTCCCTGGCGCGGCCTTCCGGCAGTGGATCACCGACTTCTACCAGCACAACAAGCTGGTGAAGGGTGAGATCTACCTCCGCGGCCGTCGCGTGGACCTCTCGAACATAAAGGTCCCGCTCCTTAACATCGCGGGCACGAAGGATCATATCTGCACCCTCCCGCAGGCAGAGGCCACCATGGACCTCGTCAGCAGCGAGGACAAGGAGTTCTTCGTCCTCGACGCCGGCCATGTCGGCCTTATGACAGGCCGCGGTGCCAAGAAGGGCCTGTGGCCCAAGCTTATCGGCTGGCTCGCGGAGCGTTCCGGCTAGGGTTCTCTAAAGCGCTATGGGGAGGGGCGAGCCCCCTCCCCATAGCGCGCATTTCAGCACGCTTCGGGCCTTTACAAGGCCCTCGCTTCTCAGCATTTGACCGTTTTGTTTTCTGATATGCAGGCTCTCGCACGATCCGCCGGGTCCTGAGTGTTATAAGGCCTCGAGCGCGGAGGTCCGCTCCCAACCGGGTGAGGATCGCTCCAGCAGAAAGACGCCCCGTGAAGTGGCAGATCCGGAGTAGTACGATCGATACCCGGAGCCTTTAATCCTTTAATAGACGGGCGAAGATATTAACATGGGTGCCACGATGAGTCGGTGATCGGAAGGCGAGGTAGCCAGCGCATTGGAGCCACTCCTATCGACCAAGCTGCATCCCTCCCTGGCGCGTCCGAAGCTTGTGGCGAGGCCGCGCCTGATCGAGAGCTTGACGCGGGAGCCGGGGCGCAGGCTGACCCTTCTCTCCGCTCCTGCGGGCTTCGGAAAGACCACCCTCCTGAGCGAGTGGGCCAGAGAACGTGCGGGCTCCGTCGCCTGGGTTTCGCTGGACGAAGGGGACAACGACCCCATCCGGTTCGTGTCCTATCTCGTCGCCGCGCTCAGGGGTACCGGCGAGGAGGGGTTCGGCGAGGCCGTCCTGGCCGCGCTGCGCTCGCCCGAGCCGCCGCGGATGGAGGCGGTGCTGAGCACCCTCGTCAACGAGCTGGCCGCTCTCCCAGGGGAGGTCGCGGTGGTCCTCGACGACTACCACCAGATAGATTCCGAGAGCGTACACAGGATCGTCTCGTTCCTGTTGGAGCGATTGCCGGAGAACACGCACCTCGTGATATCAGGCCGCGTCGACCCGCCCCTTCCCCTGACCAGGCTGCGCGTCCGGGACCAGATGACCGAGCTGCACGCCGCCGAGCTGCGCTTTACAACAGAGGAAGCGGCGTCCTTCTTGAGCGACGTGATGAGCCTGGACCTCTCGGCCGATGACGTCACGGCGCTGGAAGGGGTTACGGAGGGTTGGATCGCGGCCCTGCAACTGGCCGCGCTCTCGATGAGGAAGCGCGAGGACGTCTCGGGCTTTATCCGGTCCTTCTCGGGCGGCCACCGCGACGTCTTCGACTTCCTGGCCGAGGAAGTGCTGGGGGGGCAGACCGAAACGGTGCAGTCGTTCTTGCTGGAGACCTCGATCCTGGACAACCTGAGCGGCCCGTTGTGCGACGCTCTCACGGACCGCGACGACGGCCAGCAGACTCTGGAGCGGCTGGAGAGGGAGAACTTGCTCGTCGTCCCGCTGGACGACGAGCGACGCTGGTACCGTTACCACCACCTCTTCGCCGACTTCCTGCGCGGGCGTCTTACGCGCGAGCGGCCCGAGCGGCTGGCGACGTTGCATCTCAGGGCCTCCGAGTGGTGCGAGAAGAACGCGCTTGGTATCGAGGCGGTCAGGCACGCGCTCGCCGCCGGCGACCACGAAAGGGCCGCGCGGCTGATGGAGAGTGGCGTCGGACAGACCTGGTACCGCGGCGAGGTGGTAACGCTTCTGGGCTGGCTCCAGAAGCTGCCCGAAGAGGCGATGCGCGACCGGCCGCTGCTGCTCGTCTGGTACGCTGCGGCGCTGATGCTGGCGGGCCAGTCGGACGGCGTGGAATCCCTCCTGGGAGAAGCCGACCGTGCGCTCGGCGAAGCCCAGGGTGAGGAGCCGCGACCCGACGGGGGCGACCACTCGCGTCTGCTGGCAACCGCCGCAGCCGTCCGATCCATGCACGCCCGCTTCAGAGGGGACGCGCAGGGCGCCATCGAGCACGCCAGGCGGGCCCTCGCGCTCCTGCCCGAAGACAACCTGGACCCGCGTCCCTTCGCCGCCATCGCCCTGGCGCAGGCCTACCAGGCGGCCGGCGACCTCGAGGCGGCTATCGCAGCCTTCGCCGAGGCGGGGGCTCTGGGTCAGGCCGCTGGCCACGATTACATAGCGCTGAGCGCCATGGCGTCCCGGGCCCACCTTCAACTGGCAAGTGGCCGGCTACGCGAAGCGGACGAGGTTCTGCGGAGCGCCCTCGGGTTAGCAGCCGAGCGGGGGGCCGAGCTGCTGCCAGCCCTGGGGAGTGTGCACATCGCGGCGGGCGAGCTCTGCTACGAGTGGAACGAGGTGGACGCCGCGGCGCGCCACCTGACGGAGGGCGTGGAGCTCGCGGGGCGAACGGGAGACGTCGGGATCCTCATGTGGGGACATATAGTCCTCTCGAGGGTAAGGCTCGCGCAGGGCGACGCGGAGGGCGCCTTCGCGGCGGCCAGGGAAGCGGAGCTGGTGGCCCAGAGCTCGGGTGCCGACGAAGCGATCGTCGACGCGGCGGTCTGGAAGGCGAGGCTGCACCTGGCAAGTGGGGATCTGGCATCCGCCTCCTCCGAGCAGGAGCGTGCGGCGCGCGTGGGCGAAGTCCGGCCCCAGTCCCGGGAGCTGGAGCGCCTCTTGCTGGCACGGCTGCTGGTCGCCCGAAACGAGCCTCGCGAAGCGCTGCAGCTGCTGGCGCAGCTGCGCGAGGCGGCAGAGACCGCGGGCACGACTGTACAGATACTGGCGCTGCAAGCGGTGGCCCTGCAGGCAAAAGGCGAGAGAGAGCGCGCCGTGAGCGCCCTGGCTGAAGCCCTCGTTCTGGCCGAACCGGAGGGCTACGTCAGGACCTTCGCCGACGAGGGTCCTCCGATGATCGAACTCCTGTCCAGGGCACTCGAAGCTCGACAAAGAGGCCGCCTGGACCCTCCCGTCCCTGCGCACTACCTCAGGAAGCTCCTGGCGGTGTTGGAGCGGGACGCTTCGGGCGTCGCGTCGCCGGCCGCGGAGCTCCCCGAAGACTTGAGCGAGCGCGAGCGCGAGGTCCTTCAGCTCATAGCCGCCGGCAAGACCAACCGTCAGATCGCCTCCGAGCTCTTCGTCGGCGTGGGCACCGTCAAGACCCACCTCAACAACCTCTACCGCAAGCTCGACGCGCACAGCCGCACGCAGGCGGTGGCAAGGGCTAGGGAGCTGGATCTTCTCTAGAAGCACGCCGGGCTCATGACGAAGTCATCGTCTTGACGTGGCTGGATCGCGCCCGCCGGGACGTGCTACGGGAGCATCCGCGCGGCGACCTCTCGTTCCTGATTGCATACCGGATGGAAGCGCCGACGCCGATCGACTACACCGGGTCGAGTATCACTGATCTGGCGTAATCGGGGTGGCGTTCCGATCGCGGCGCGAATGACGGTCGGGACGCGAGAACCTCTACCCCTCTATCTACCTTTTGGCCGATCCCTCTCCACCCGTTTCGACTGTACTGTCATGTGTGCAGATCGAGGGTCGCACCAGAGAGGAGATACAAGGTGGACAGTATGATGAACAGGGAGGCCCTTGAGCAGCGCCGAGCCGAGATGTTGCGCGAGGCGGATCTGAACCGCCCGGAGGAGGCGAGCGTCGCCGGTCTCCTCGGCAAGTTATTCAAGACGCCAAAGAACGAAGGCTAGGACCAGGCGTGGCCGGACAGAGGTACCCCGATTCGAAGAAGAACCCCATCGCGTCCTCCGGGACGCAGACACAAAACTGGGGAAGTGACTACTTCGCGGCTCCGCTCGGCTCGTCGACGAACGGGCGCCTGCGGTTCACGTGCGGCGCCCACCGGGTCATCATCCGAACCGATGTGCACCTGCGGGGCCTCTACCGCGCTCGTTTCGGGTACCGGAAGCCGGTGGTAGGTGTGCGAGGAGGTGTCGTGACCATCCGGTTTCCCCGGATTCCGGACTGCGACTGGCTAAACCTCCGGTCGGAGCGCCCCGCGGAGGTCGAGCTCAACGTGCGCATACCCTGGGACGTCGAGATCCGCGGCGGCGCCTCGCGGCTCGTCGCCGACCTGCGCGAGCTCAGGCTCGGATCTCTCAGCCTGGACGGTGGCGCGAGCCGCCTCGATGTGGTGCTCCCCGCTCCCTCGGGCGCCGTGGCAGTGGTCATCCTCGGTGGCGCCAGCAACGTCACCATACACCGGCCGAACGGGGTCGCCGCGCGGCTGCGTGTGGGCGGAGGCGCTACCAACCTGCAGTTTGACGAAAGGCACATCGGCGCCGCGGGCAGGGAGCTGGACCTGCGGGACCGAGACTACGACGGCGCCGCAGACAGCTATTACGTGGCCTTTACGGGTGGCGCCAACAACGTGAGCATCGGCAAGTTCTCGGTGCCAGGAAGGAGTGGATCTTGATAGGGAAAGCGAGTGACAGCGTGATTAGCGAGGAAGGCGCAGGCACGGCCATGGTGGAGGCTCGCAACGTGGATAAGACCTACGCCGCCAACGGAGTGCGGGTCCACGCCTTGAGGGGAGTAGGCTTGAGAATAGGCCGCGGCGAGATGGTCGCAGTCATGGGGCCCTCGGGCTCAGGCAAGACCACCCTCCTGAACTGCCTCTCCGGGCTCGACGAGTTCGACGGGGGCGAGGTCTTCGTGGGCGGCGAGTCCATCTCCGGGATGTCCGACAGGAAGCGTACCCGGTTCAGGGCGCAGAAGATGGGCTTCATCTTCCAGACTTACAACCTGATCCCCGTCCTCTCCGCTGTAGAGAACGTCGAGCTGCCGCTGCTGGTAGCGGGCGCGAAGCCCAGGGAGGCGCGCCGGCGGGCGATGTCGGTGCTGGAGACGGTCGGGGTCCCCGAGCAGGCGCACAAGCGCCCGAACGAGATGAGCGGCGGCCAGCAGCAGAGGGTGACGGTCGCCAGAGCCCTGGTGAACACACCTGCCATAGTCTGGGCCGACGAGCCCACCGGGGCGCTGGACTCCGAGACCTCCGCGGAGATCGTAGACCTGCTGGTCAGGCTCAACAAGGAGCAGGACCAGACTTTCGTGCTGGTGACGCACGACGCTTCCGTCGCGCGCCGCGCCCACCGCATAGTCCACATGCGCGACGGCAGGATAGAGGACGACGGGCCGACCGGCGGGGGTGGTCGAAATGGATGAGCTCTTCGGTATACCTGCCGGGCGGTTGACCCTGGTTCTCCTCGGCGTCTTCGCTGTGGGAGCTTTGATCCTGGCCGTACAGGCCGCGCGCGACAGGACCTCTTTCAGAATGGCTGTGAGGAACATCCCGCGCCGCAAGACGCAGACTACCCTCATCGTCGTGGGTCTGATGCTGGCGACTGTGCTCTTCTCGGCGGCGTTCACCACCGGTGACACGCTGACAAGGTCACTGCGTACTCAGGCCCTCGAAAACATCGGGCGGGTGGACGTGGTCGTAAAGGCGGAGCAGCCCGAGTCGAACGACGGCGCGCCATTCGGACCGGGCGCCGGGGGACCGGCGGTTCCCTCGGAGCGTGAGAGATACTTTGACGAATCGCTCGCCGGCAAGATCCAGGACCGCCTCGCTGAGGACGAGAGCGTCGCTGGCGTAGCCCCGCTCGCCAGGGAGATCGTACCCGTGACTTCCCCGGAGACGGACCTCAGCGAGCCCGCGGTGGACGTGCTCGGTATGGACGCGGACTCGATGAAGGGCTTCGACGACCTCAGGACCGCTTCGGGGAACACCCTCGCTCTCGGGGACCTCGAGGATAACGAGATCTACCTCAGCGCGAAGACCGCCGAAGGGCTGGGCATTGGTACTGGAGACGAGATCGAGGCCTCCCTCGTCAGGCCCACTACGAGACCAGAGACGCCTCCGGAGCCGGCGAGACGGCGCCCCGGAGCGCCGCCGCAAGGACCTCCTGGAGAGCTGCGCAGCGGGAGTCTCCCCGCGGGACTCGAGAGCCAGGCGCGTGCGGCGGAACCGGCGGGTGAGGTGCGAGCCGCCAGGCCGGAGGGCCAGCAAAGCTCCCCACGGCTCGAGGTCGCCGGCGTCTACGAGAGCGGGGCCAATCCCGCCTCCGATACCTCCATGGTTATGCCGCTGGAAGACCTCCAGAAGCTCACCGGCGAGGAAGGAAGGATCAACGAGGTCCTCATCACCCACCGGGGTCCGGCGGTCGAGGCCGGCAGGTACACGGGCAAGACGGTGGACGAGATAAGGCCCGTCCTCTCGTCCAACGGCCTTGAAGCGGATCCGGTCAAAAAGGACGCCGTCGATGGGGCCGACCAGCAGGGAGAGATCTTCTCGACCCTGTTCGTCCTCTTCGGTCAGTTCTCGGTTGCCGCGGGGATGCTGCTCATATTCCTCATCTTCGTAATGCTCGCCGCAGAGCGCAAGAGGGAGCTCGGCATGGCGCGCGCCGTCGGGATGCAGCGCTCCAACCTCGTTCGCGCGTTCGTCTTCGAAGGGGCGCTCTACGCGCTCGCGGCGAGCGCCGTGGGTAGCGTTGCGGGCGTCGGCGTCGGCTGGGTGATGGTCCGCCTACTGGGCAAGGGCATCGCCGGCGGGAGCGAGGACTTCCGGATCGTCTTCGCAGCAAACCCCCGGAACATCGTCCTGGCCTTCTGCATGGGCATGGTGCTCACGTTCGCGGTCGTCCTGATCTCCTCCTGGCGAGTGAGCCGCCTGAACGTGGTTCGCGCCATGCGCGACATCCCCGAGCCGGACAGGAAGGGCCGCACGGTCCTGGGCGTGATCGTGGCCGTCCTCTTGCCGCTCCTGGGGGCTGTGGCCTTCTGGCAGGGACTCGCGACAGATACGATGGCCTTCTACCTCGGCGGCATCTCGCTGGTACTGATCGGGGCCGCCCTCCTTGCGCGTGTCCTCGGAGTCCCCGATCGCGCAGCTTTCAGCGCGTCGGGCCTGGCCCTGCTCGCGCTGTGGCTGACTCCCGCATCTCTCACGACGCCGGCCGGGATGGCCAGGGGGCCCGAGATGTTCTTCGTCTCTGGTATAGCCATCGTCGTCGCAGGAGTCTGGCTCGTGATCTTCAACGTCGATGTGCTCTTGTGGCTGGTCGTAGCCGCGCTGGGACGGATCAGGGGACTGCCACCCGTCCTCAAGACCGCCGTCAAGTACCCGACGCAGAGCCTTTTCAGAACGGGCATGACGCTCGCGATTTTCATGCTGGTAGTCTTCACGCTGACGGCCATGAACTTCATCCAGGCTGCGATGGGCGCCGCCTTCGGGGACACGCAGGAACTCTCCGGCGGCTTCGAGATACAGGCCAGCACCGGTTACGCAACCCCCATCCCCAACATGGAGGCCGCCCTCGAAGACGCCAACGGTGTACAGAGAGACAGCATCGCGGCTGTGGGCGAGGTCTCCAGACTCCCCGCGGAGGTCAAACAGAAGGGCACAGACCGCGAGCCAGGGACACTCTTCGTGCAGGGCGTGGACGGCGGCTACGCTGACAATGTCAACTATGGCTTCCAGACGACCGCGGAGGGTTACGGCTCGGCCCGCGAGGTCTGGAAGGCGCTCCAGAAGGAGAAGGACGTGGCTGTGATCTCCTCCGACCTCGCGCCCTCCCGGAACGCCTCGACTTTCGGTCCCTCGGCGGATCCCCCCGTGAAGCTCACCGGCTTCTACGCCGACGGCGCGCACCTGCCCAACGACATCTACCTCCGCGTGGAAGACCCCGAATCCGGAGAGACGAGGGATCTGCGCGTGATCGGGGTCCTGGGTAGCTCGGCCTATTTCGCCGGCGATGTCGTAACCTCCCAGGATACGCTCGACGCACTGGCAGGCCGGCCCGTCGCGCCACGAACCTATTACTTCGACCTCCATAGCGGAGCCAACGCCGCAGCCACGGCCAAAAGCCTCGAGAAGGAATTCGCCTCCAACGGCCTTCAGACCCAGTTGACGGCCGAGGTGATCCAGGACAATGACGCCACGCGCAGGATCGTCTTCCTGCTCTTGCGGGGTTTCATGAGCCTCGGGCTCGTGGTCGGCATCTGCGCTCTGGGCGTGATCGCCGCCCGCTCGGTCGTCGAGAGGCGCCAGCAGATCGGGATGATGCGCGCTCTAGGCTTCCAGAGGGGTCAGGTACGGCTGGTGTTCCTGATCGAGTCCTCCTTCATCGCCCTGCTGGGCATCGGCGTCGGGGTGGCTCTGGGGCTCGGGTTCTCGGGCACGCTCATAGACAACATCAGCCAGAACATCCCCGGGCTGGAGTACATAGTGCCGTGGTGGTCTCTGCTACTCGTGGTGGTCGCCGGATACGCGGCCTCGCTCCTGACCACTTACCTGCCCGCCCGCCAGACCTCGAAGGTCTACCCCGCGGAGGCGTTACGCTACGAGTAGAACGCTAGACAGGCGATCAACCGGAGAAAGGAGACGCATAATGAATAAACGGAGCGGCGCCACTGGGAAAGATATCGGGACCACGCCTCGCGACCCCGGAGCGTTGAGCGGTCTCCTGGCCGGCGTCAGCTTTATCGGCGGCGTTGGTGGGGCGACGGCCCTTGCCGACTCCCCATACCCGCGTCCCGGCTCGGAGCCCGCGGAGATCCGGCGCTACTTCACCGAGAATTCCCGCTCGGCTCGGATCAGCGCTACGGGTCAGCTGATCTCGACTGTCTCGCTCGCCCGGTTCACCGCCTCGGTGGCGAGGCTGGCCGCGCAGTCAGGGCGGGGATCGCGAGCGCTCCGGACGGCGGCGGTCGCAGGCGGCGGGCTCGCCACCGCGGCGTTGGCGACCTCGGCGCTATGCACCCTGGCGCTCAGCGGCAGCCATGGGCATGACGAAGAGAGTGCCGCCACGCTGGCCCGAAGAGCCTTCGCGGCCGGCGGCCCGATTCACGGCGTCGGGTTCGGCGTGCTGACCGGCGTGCTCGCGCTGGCCGGGCTGCGAACCGGCGAGTTGCCCCGGCCAGTGGCGATCCTCGGCCTGATCTCGGCAGCATCAGGGCTGCTCTCGCCGCTCTACTTCGTCAAGGAGGCCGCGGGGTGGTTTATCCCGGTCGGACGGTTCTCCGGACTGCTGGTCAGCGCGATCGCGGGCGTGCGGCTCGCCCGAACTGGTGAACCCGGCACGACAACACGTGTGAGGAGGACATGGCCCACAACATAGTTGCCAGGGATGAATTGCCGCAAAGCGGGAGCGCGCACAGGTTCGAGGGATACCTCTACGGTGACGCGAACGTCTCGTTCTTCCTGTCGGAGACGCCGCCCGGGAAAGGTCCCCGCCTGCACGCCCACCCCTACGAGGAGGTCTTCGTGGTGCAGGAAGGCGCTCTCACCTTCACCGTGGGAGACGCCGCCGTCGAGGCCCCGAGCGGGCACATCGTCGTCGTCCCCGCCGGCGTGCCACACAAGTTCGTCAATTCGGGCACAGGGCACGCCCGGCACATAGACATCCACACCAGCAGGCACATGACCACCGAATGGCTCGATGAAGAGAGGTCGGATGGCGGACCAGGAGGTAGGAGTACGTGAAACTAGGACTTCAACTCAACAGCTTCGACTGGACCGGGGGACCGGAAGGCTTCAGAGATACGCTACGCGAGATAGCTGGGACCGCGGAGGAAGCCGGGTTCGACCGCATCGGCGTGTCCGACCACGTCTGGCAGCACCCGATCATGGGCGGCCCTGAGGCGAACCAGCCGGAGTGTTACACGATGCTCTCGTTCCTCGCGGCCAGCACGGAGAAAGTAGGGCTGACGGCGATGGTATCCGGGGTGCACTTCCGCCAACCTGCGGTCCTGGTGAAGGCTGTGACCACACTCGACGTTCTCTCCGGGGGCCGCGCCTGGCTCGGCGTCGGCTCCGGCCACTACGAGGAGGAGGCGACGGGGCTTGGCATCCCCTTCCCGCCGCAAAGGGAGCGTTTCGAGATGCTGGAGGAGACGATCCAGATAGCCCTGCGGATGTGGAGCGGCGAGCGGGGCGACGAGCGTCCCTTCGAGGGGAAGCACTACCGGCTCGAGCGCCCGCTCAACCTTCCTCAGAGCCTGAGCAGGCCCTATCCGCCTATCATGATCGCCGGCGACGGCGAGAGGAAGACCCTGCGCCTGGTGGCGCGCTACGCCGACGCCTGCAGCCTCCGCCCGAAACCGGAGATACCCAGGAAGCTCGACGTTCTGCGCCAGCACTGCGAGGATGAGGGCCGGGACTACGCCTCGATAGAGAAGACCTGCGCTTTTGCCTTCGACGTCGGCGAGAGGGGCGAGAAGGTGGACGAGCTGACCGGGCAGTTGCGCTGGCTCTCCAGCATGGGCGTCGAGACCGTTATCGGCTTCGTCCCGCACGTTGATCGCATCACACCGCTTCAGATCATCGGCCGCGAGGTCATACCCAACGTCGCTGACCTTAGCACGCCGCCTCCCTAAGGTCGGCGGCTTGTCAGCACGCTCCAGCCTTCGGCTTCCGCTTCTCAGCACGCGTCGGGCCTTTTAGAAGGCCCTCGCTTTCAGCTTTTTGGCTATTTGTTATTGAGTAGAAGTGAGGCGGGATCCATCCCCGCGCTACGGACTCGAAATTCTTTGATTTCCAGCATATCTTCACTACTTACAGTGAGGATCGTGACGTATAATTGGAACGTAACGATCGGCTCGATCTTCGCGCAGAAGGAAAGTGTAGGAGGATGATAAGGATCTCGGTTCAGGTGAG
>JBJMIY010000154.1:0-10637 GCA_045806605.1 Rubrobacteraceae bacterium | reverse complement strand
CGCTGGCCACTCCCCGCTCGGCGCGCGTAACCGCCGGATCTGCCGCCGAGCACCAGAACGGCGCTACCGGTATCGTCTGCCTCGAGCTCTCCGCGCCCGACGTGCGGGCGGCCGCGAGATCCCTGGCCGCCCTCATCGGGGCGCCTGAAGCCTCCGAGGTCTACCTGCGGCTGGGCGGTTGTACGCTCTCTCCCGTGTCGCCGGGACAAGACGAGGAGGCGAGGGAGCGCCTTGATGCCGCGGATTCCGGACCGCTGGCGGTCGTGCTCGCGGCGGGGCGCCGGGGGAGGTGAAGGAGCTCGACCGGCGGCTCTCGGAGGGGTTGGCATCCGGCTGCTCGGGAGAACACCCTTAGCCGGGAATCCAGAGGGGTACAGCCGCGCACAGCGTGGCGCGATAACATTGTAGGTCTACGATGGCGGTGGCGGGCTCGCCCGGCACCGGGCCAGAGGGCGGACGTCTTTATCTCTGGGTGAGGATGAACGGCAGCGGCGACTCGCTATTAAGAAACGTCCGGTTCATGCGGCTCTGGGTCGGACAGGGAATCTCCTTCGTGGGCGACTACGTGTCGATGGTCGCCCTGGTCATCCTGGTCGTCGATATCTCGGGCAGCGCGACTGCCGTCGGCGGTGTCCTGGTCGCCCGGCTACTGCCCACGCTGGCCAGCCCACTGTTCGGCGTGCTCGCCGATCGCCTCGACCGGCGGGTTGTCCTGGTAGCCAGCGATCTCGCCCGGGCGGTGCTCGTTCTGGGCCTCGTGTTCGTCCGAGACCTGATCGCCCTCTACGTTCTCGCTTTCCTGATAGGTTTGGCTAGAGCCTTCTTCACCCCAACTGTGCGGGCCGCGTTCCCCAGCGTCGTGGCGGAGGGTAATCTGACGAAGGCGAACGCCATCATAAGTGGCACCTTTAGCGTATCGATCACTCTCGGTCCAGCCTTGGGGGGACTGCTGGTGACCTCGGTGGGTGTCAACGCGGCTTTCGTGTTGGACTCCGCTACATACCTGATCTCAGCCATCCTCTTGTCTCGTATACCGTTGCCTCGTCCCCAAGGTGAACGTGAAGGAACCTTGGTGCGAGAATTGCGGGCAGGTTTCGCTTACCTTGGCCGCGCGCGGGTTCCCATGGCTTTGGTGATGGGTGCTTTTCTCCTTAACTTCACCACCGATCTAACCGTCCCTGCCGAGGCGTTTTTGGCCAGAGAGACGTTCGGCGCCGGGAGCGTTGGATACGGTCTGCTCGTGAGCGTGTGGGGGGGCGGCATGATCGTTGGCAGCGCGCTCGCTGCGGTGTTGGAGAACCGCCTCAACCTGATCATCATCTACCTCGTGAGCATCTTCATCTGGGGCCTTGCGCTGGTGGGCACCGGGTTGGCCCCCGCTTTCGTCATCGCTCTGGGCGCGTTGGCTGTCGCCGGAGTCTCTAACGGCGTGGACAACGTGGCCACCGATACCGTGTTGCAGAGGCGCGTCCCCGACGTATTTCTGGGACGCGTGTTCTCCGTGAGATTCCTGGGCTACACCGTCGGAGAGGCGCTAGCCTACCAGGTGGGCGGGTTGACCATGGACGCCACGGGTCCCCGATTCGTCTACTTGGTCGCGGGCGTCGCAACCGCTGCCGCGGGCCTCCTCATCCTGACTCTTCTGGCCACCGCTTCAACAGGGAAGCGCTGACAGCGTTCGCAGTCGAAGGTGAGAGGACCCACAGAGGTGCCCCCTTGCACTTTGCCCCCGGGGGTAAGATTAAGTAGCATAATGTTCAAGTAAAAGAACGGAGGAGGTGAAGGGATGCTCGAGTGCGGTATCAGAGCCTGGTAGCCCAAAATCGAGAAACAGTACCCTGTCCGAAGAGATTGAGCGAGGTGACAAGATGACACAGTGCGGCATCAGGGCCTGGTAGTGCCTCCTCGAACGAACGTTGCTTCAAAAAGGGGGGTGCGAGGCGATAGTGCAGGGGCATAGGAGCTGGTAAGGCGAGTTTGGAAGCCAGTTGTGTCGAGGGTCGAAAAGACGAAAGGAGGTGCGAGGCGATGGTGCAGGGGCGTAGGGGCTGGTAAGGTGATGATTCCCGTTGTACACAGGGTGTAACTTGTGCGAGAATACATCGTCATAAGTACCTACTGTATAGCGGATGGTAGACCTGAACGAGATTCGTCTCAGGACCTATATAGGTGTCTTGACGGTGAGCGCCGTAGCGCTCGCTGCTTCCTGGACTTACTGGAACGGTTTTAAATTCGAGCCGCAACTAGCGTTGGGGGCGGTAGTCTTTGCCATCCTCATCTTAGCGGGCGACCTATTCCCTTTACGCGTTAGCGACAGGAGCACCATCGGTGTATGGGATGTGGGCTTGATCGTGGCCGTTGCCACATTAGGCCCTACCTGGGCTGCTATTGCCGCCTTACCGTCTGCCGTATACGTGGGACGGCGCGAGTGGCTTCGGGCAATATACGAGATAGGCCACAGCGTCACCATTGTCTATGTGGCGGGCCTCGTTTTCTCTTTCGCTTCGCAGCCGCTGTGGCTGGTAGACAAGACCACAGTCACCTCCCAAGCAGTTTACGGAACCTTCGCGATGGGATCAGCGCTAGTGGGTGCCAACATGGCGGTCGTCGCGCTCCTGTTCAAGATCAAGTACGACCGGAGCGTTTACGAAACCTACAAAACGGACGTAGAACCGTACCTGTTCTCTGACGTACTGAACGTTCTTACTGCCGGTGTGGGAGTGCTGACCCTGCAGACGATCGGACCCATCGCAGCGCTAATTGTGGTCGGGGGCGCCATCGGGAGCCAGGTGTTAGTGTACCGCTCGCGCGAGCAGGTGAAAAAGAACGACGAACTACGCGAGCGGGTAGATTCTCTAGAACAAGCACTTGCGACCTCAAACAATACCTTCGGGACGATGATAATCCAGGAGCTGGGACGCAGGGACGGGTACATGCATCGGCACGCTGCGGCTACCGCGGTGTACGCGGCTGACCTGGGTCGCGAGATGAAGCTCGACGACACACGCGCCGAACAGCTGCGGACGGCGGGATTGCTGCACAACATCGGGTTGTTCGGGTTGCCCGAGGATCTGCTCCTGGCGACCGGCAAGCTCAACTCGGTGGCCCAGAGCCAGCTCGCAGAGCACCCGGCCCGTGGCGAGGAGGCTCTCGCCGCGGTCCCCGAGTTCGAGGAGATGGCGAGTTGGGTGCGCTGGCACCACGAGCGCCCCGATGGGCGGGGCTACCCTGACAAGTTGCGGGGGGCCTGGATCCCGCTGGAGGCGAAGATACTCGCGGTGGCTCAGGCCTACGCTGCGATGGTGCTGGATCAGCCTCGCCGCCCGGGCATGAGCTTCGCAGAGGCGAGGGAGAAGCTGGGGGCAGGCATAGACACCGAGTTCGACGGGATCGTGGTGCGGGCTCTCCTGAGGATCCTGGAGACAGAGTCGGAGGGTTACCGCATGGCCGACGATCACCGGTTCGTGTTCCCCTCACCCGAACACAGAAATCGCGCGAGGCCGGTGTTGTCCGAGCCGAGCTCGGAGGCTATGGAGGACGTGGTCCGGGGCTTTCCTCGGTAGTGCGTCCATCGCCCACGCAAGAGGAAGGTTTGATGTGCGAGTATCCTCTACCAAGGCGGCGCGGAGGATGATGAGCTACTCCAGATCAGGGCTATTCCGCGTAGCTCTTGCCGGCGTGACGGCTCTGCTCGTGAGCCGCGGGTGGGCTCTGGCCGAGGCGTGGGTCGCCTACCTGGCGCTCGGCCTCGAGGCGATCTTCGGGGCGCTCTTGATCCTGGGGCGGCCGAAGGTTCTCTCGCGAGAGAGGCTTGCGCACACCGTAATAGACTCCGCGCTGGTAGGCGTGCTGGTGGTGGGCACCGGAGGTGAGAGTTCCCCGTTCTTCCTGCTGTTCTTCCTGGCGGCGCTGGGGATCTTGCGGCTCGAGACCCCCGCGAAGGCCGTCGCCGCGACCGCCGCCGTGGTCGGCGCCTATCTTGTAGCGACCGCCGCCCCCGGCGATCCCGGCATGCTCTGGTCTACTTCAGAGGGGTTGAGGGCCGGGCTCCTCGCTCTCTTCTGCGCGGTCGTGGGGCTGTGGGCCTCCGAGATGCACAACTACAGGAGGCTCGCCTCAGGGCTCGCCTCGGCCTTCGCCGCCGAGTTGAGTCACGTAGAGAGGGCCGAGGGCCTGGTCGCGAGGTTCGGGTCTGCGCTCGAGTTCCTTAGCGTCGAGGGCATACTGCAGTGGACGGCCGAGGCGGCCCACGAGGTGGGCGGCGGGTCTTACGCGCACGTCGCGGGGCTGAACGGGAACAACCACCGGACGGTAGTGAAGGGCGAATTCGACGCATACCCTAGCTGGTGGCATCCCTCCATCCAGCGCCTCGTGCTGTGGAGCTGTCGCGAGGAAGAGGTAGTGCGCAGCGACGACGCTATCCACGGCATAGAGGGCTTCGTGGCGGTGCCCATAGGCCCGGCGGGGGGCGAGATGTGGGGGGCCGTGGTCCTGGGGGGAAAGACGTTCGGCGCCGAGGAGGAGCGCGCCCTCAAGCTCCTCGCCGCAGGGGTGGCCCGGGCGCTCGAGAACGCCGACGTGGCACCGGGCGGGCTGGATCAGGCCTCGGGGCTGCCGAACCGCGCGTCGCTTCGCAGGGTCTTGCGGCGGGAGCTCTCCCTCGGCGGGTCGCTCACGGTCCTGGCCACCGGCCTGCAAGGCTTGGAAGCCTACAGCCGGATCCACGGGGACGCCGCTGGAGACGACCTCCTGCGGAGGTTGGGCCAGAGGCTCGGGAGCCGGCAGCGCGCCTTCCATCGGGGCGAGGAAGAGTTCGTCGTCGTTCTGGGTGGCTCCGACGAGACCAGGGCGCGCAGGACGGCGTCCGCGATCCGGCAACTGATCTCCGAAGTGGCCGGTGGATCTGAAGATATTACCTTGACCGCTGCGGTGGGCTTCGCGTTCGCCAGGGCGGGCGACGAGGACCCGGACGTGGTTCTAGACGCGGCCCTGCGTGCTCTGGAAGAGGCAAGGAACCGGGCAGACGGCGTCTCCGGAGCGCTGACCATCGCCAGGGTCTCCGGAGGGCAGGGAAGCGGTGCTCAGCTCGCGGAGAAGGCCGCCGCCTTGATAAAGCCCCTGGAGTCCCGGGACCCCCTTATCGGGGACCATCTGAGGGCGGTTTCCCGCCTCGCTTCACGCATCGGCTCCAGGATGTCGTTGCCCCCAGATTTGCTGCAGGCGCTCACCTTCGGAGCGCTGCTGCACGACCTGGGCAAGATCGGGATTTCAGACGAGATCCTGCAGAAGCCGGTGCGCCTGACAGACGAGGAGTACAACGTGATAAAGCGGCACCCGGTCTTGGGAGCCGATATGCTCGCGCCTATCGAGGAGCTCGCGCCGGCGGTGCCTGTGGTCAGGCACCATCACGAGCGCTTCGATGGCAGGGGATACCCGGACGGGCTGCGCGGCGAGGAAATACCGCTGGCGGCGCGCGTGGTCTCCGTGGCCGACGCTTTCGACACGATGACCCGTGACAGGCCCTACGGGTATGGGATCTCCCGGCAGGCCGCCCTCGAAGAGGTCGAGAGAAACTCCGGGACGCAGTTCGATCCCCTGACCGTGAGGGCGCTGCTCGAGGTGGTGTGGGGGTTCGACGACCGGCGGGCGGGTTCCGTCGGTTAGGGGATAACCCGACGGGCGCTGCGCCCGTGGCCTTCGGCGAATAATCAGTTGGGTACAAAAATAGTCCATTTGAGTGATACGCCGACCCTTGCCCCTGGTATATCCTGCCAGTAGCATGGTTGCGAGGGCGAGCCCCTCAATTTAATTGGGGAAAGGAGCCGCTACCGTATATGGGACGAGGGCACACGAACCGTCGCGCCAAAGACAAGAATACATATCGACCTGTCCGGTTTCAGTAATCGGGGGAGAGAGATGCAAGGAATGTCTTTAGAGTTACCGGCCGGATATTACCTCGAACGGGATGCGGACGTGCTGATCTTACGCCGCCTCGACGGCTCCATGGTCGGGGCCTTCAGCGCTCGCGGCGCTCGGCCCGAAGCCGTCAGGAAGGCCGTCGAGGAGTCCGACAACGTTGGATCGCACGAAGGGCGCGAGGCTTCGGCCCCCGCCAGGCGGGCAGCGATGCAGGCGCGTTTCTTCGGCCACTTCGAGCTCCTCTGCGATGGTGAGCCCGTCCACCTGGGGCGTAACGGCAAGGCTCTCGCCATCCTCAAGTACCTCCTGGCCCACCGATCGCGGCCCGTCTCCCAGGACCACCTGATGGGCTGGCTGTGGCCCGATTCCAACCTCAAGAAGGCGAGGTGGTCCCTGAACTCCGCCATCCACGGCCTGCGCAAGCTCCTTGGTCGCTGCCCCTCCTCAGGAGGTGAGTCTGTGAGCTACATTTTGTTGGAGGAGGGCTACTATCGCCTTAGCCCTGCCGTAGGCGTAGCCACAGACATCGAGGACTTTGACGACGGCTACGAGCGAGGAAGGCGCCTCGAGAGGATGGGCAGAGCGGAGGAGGCTGCCAGAGCCTATGAGGAGGCCATTGCGCTCTACAGGGGTGACTACCTCCTCGAGGACCTCTACGACGACTGGACCATGGTAGAGCGCGAGCGCCTCTCTAACGCCCACGTTGAGATGCTAGATAGGTTGGCTGTGCACTACATGCAGAGTGGGCAGCTAAGGGATAGCGTCAGGGCCTGCTATGAGGTTCTGGAGAAGGACCGCTGCCACGAGGATAGCCACAGGCTGTTGATGAGTTGCTATGTGAGGTTGGGGCAGAGGGGCAGGGCGTTGAAGCAGTACAGGTTGTGCGAGAGGATACTCTCACAGGAGTATGGCACTATCCCTTCGCCTGAGATCCAGGACCTCTACAGAAGCATCCTCGGTGACGAGGGCGGCACGAGATCTCGCGGCGGCAACGGTGGGTCCGGGCCGGGAGCGCCATGAGCAACCCCTCCTAGCTCCAGGACCGGCCCGAGAGCCTGGACGTGCCCTACGGTCCGCACCGCGCGGTGATCGAGCGTGTGGTCGATGGCGACACCTCACACGTCATGGTCTTCCTCGAGCTCGACTAGTACGCTTGGAGGATGATCCGCATCAAGGGCACCCCCCTGAGCTTTTCTCGGGTCTCCGCAGGAGAGGGAACGCGTGAAGGCCGCGAGGGACTTCCTGGCAGGGCGCCTCCCCGAAGGGAGCGAGTACTGGCTCATGACCGAGCAGGACGTGCTACCGCCCTGCTAAAAAGTTCCCGCTAAAGTAGCCCAAGAGCGAAGAGGTCAGACACCCTTAAGCGCGCACTTCGCCTCCTCTCCCGCGGGCGCTGGTGGTTTAAGGGCGCGGGGTTTCGCGCATGAATGTGCTATAGCCTTCGAGGAGAGGATAGACAGTGAGCGAAAAGCGAACCCGACGGAGCAGGAAGGGAAGTCCCCTCCAGAGCGAGCGCGGCACGACCTCCATCAGCTACCCGGTGGTCGCCCAGATCGCCGGCATCGCGGCCCAGGAGGTCGAGAAGGTGCAGATGGGCGGCGGCGCTACCGCTGCCGTCGGCGGCTTCCTGCAGAGCGTCACAGGCAGCTCGTCCGGGAACTACGCCCGCGGAGTCACCGTCGAGGTCGGCGAGGAAGAGGCGGCCGTGGACCTCACGATGGCTGTCGAGTACGGTCACTCGGTCCCGCAGCTCACCGAAGCGGTGCGCCGCAACGTCATCAACAGGGTCGAGGACCTGACCGGCCTGAGGGTCACGGAGGTCAACATAACGGTCAACGACGTCCAGATCCCAGAGGAGCGCCCGATGCTCGACGAGCAGGAGCAGGTCGAGCGGCAGGCCAGGCAGCAGGAGCAGCAGGCTTAGAACGAAACCGCATTTGCCCGGTTACCCTGGGGTGCCCTCAGGGGTTGTTTCCCCGCTGCAGCGCGCGGGTATCGATCGCAGCGGAGTCTGTCTCAGAGAGGTGACGCATGGACGACGCGACGCAGCAGCGCGTGATCACCCTGGTGGCGGCAGGGATAGCCTACCTCATAAGTCACCAGCTGACCGAACGCTTCATAGACATTCCTGAGCAGCGCGGGATCAAAGACGACGTCCTCGAGGCGGTTGTCAAGGGCGCGACTACCGCCACCTCGACCATACTCGCCTCGTTGATCGTGCGCCGCATGTTCAGGAGCTAGAGGAGACACCCCTCCCACGCCGAACGTAACGGCCTCCCGGAGGTCTAGTGGACTCCCTACTGTCGTTGCTCCGGGGCAGAGGTCATCACCAAAGACAAACGTCTCTTCACCCGATGTACCTCCTGTGGGGTCTTGGCCGGACCACTCCAGTGCATGGTGGCATGCTTTCTGGCACGCTGCTCGCGGGCGTCAGCCCCTGTACGGGTCGTGGCGGGCGTACTCGGCCAGTGTTCCGGCGAGCAGCTCTCTCTCCCGGGCGATGTACTGCTCGATCACGTGTCTGAACCCTGGGTGCCGGATCTCGTGCGCGCTGTAGGTGAGGGTGGGGAGGAAGCCGCGCGCGAGCTTGTGCTCTCCCTGCGCGCCGGCCTCGAAGAGCTCGAAGCGGCGCTCTATCGCGAACTCTATCCCCTGGTAGTAGCAGAGCTCGAAGTGCAGATTTCTCCGCTCTTCGGCGGCGCCCCAGTAGCGTCCGTATAGGGACCGGCCCTTGAAGAAGTAAAGCGCGCCCGCGACAGGGCGCCGCGTCTGCTCATCTCGCGCCAGGACGAAGAGGACTCGGTCCCTCATCGTCCTGAAGACCTCGGAGAAGAAAGTGCTGGTGAGGTAAGGAAAGCCCCACTTCCTGTCGTACGTGCCGAGGTAGAAGCGGTACATGATGGCCGCGTGCTCCTCATCGAGCGCCTCACCTGTCAGGCGCTCGATGGTGAGGCCTTCGAGCTGGCGGCGCTCGCGCCTGATCTGGCTTCGCCGCTTGCTCGTCAGCGCCTCCAGGTAGTCAGAGAACGAGCCGTAGCCGCGGTTGCGCCAGTGGAACTGCAGCGAGTGGCGCACCGCGAACCCGTATTCCGTGAAGGCGGCCAGGTCCCGTTCGGGGAGGAAAAGCGCGTGCGACGAGCTGACCCCAAGCTCATCGGCGAGATCTCCTGCCGCGTCTAGCAGGGTGCGGGTTACAGCCGCGCGCTCGGCCTCATCGTGGCGCACGAGGATCTTCGGGCCCGTTGCGGGGGTGAATGGGACGGCGGCGACGAGCTTCGGGTAGTAGGGGAGCCCGTGCTCGCGGTAGGCGTGCGCCCATTCCCAGTCGAAGACGTACTCGCCGTAGCTATCCGTCTTGAGGTAGAGGGGGAGCGCTCCGAGGAGGTGGTCGCCGTCCTTACAGAGGAGGTAGACGGGCTCCCAGCCGCTCGCGCCACCGACGCTGCCAGAGCGCTCGAGCGCGCGCAGGAACGCGAAGTCGAAGAAAGGGAAATCAGGCGGCTCGATCTCACGCCACGCCGCCTCGCTCACACGCCCGACGCCAGAGAACCGCTTGGCGTGCATCGCCTCAGCCTCGTTCCAGTTTCGAGGGCAGGGGATCGAGCGAGGTTAGCCCCGCTGTCTCTCGCCTGCTCGCACGAAGGAGCAACCCTCCTCTGATGTAAGGCGTGAGTGTCTCCTGTGTGGTCTCGTTCACGATGACGGTTATTCTACTAGCACCCGCTCCCGATAAAGTCCCCGGCCATCGTCTTGACTAGGTTCTCAGGTCAGGTACTTCAACCTCTTGGAATACCCTTTCCATGAGCTTCGGTGATGGACTGGGGCTATTTGGGGGTCGTAGACTTCCAAGGACGCCACTTAATGAGAGAGAAAGCGATGTATGCTTGTAACCGTGAGATCGGGCACTCACTTTTCGCGACCCACCCCGCCGCCCTGCGATCGCGAATGGTGCTGCGCCAGTCTCACCACACGCCCAACACGTAGACGACTACAACGAACCCTAACCCAAGCCCGATAATGCTCCCGGCAAACGCTATAACCAGTTGGAGCGGGAGCGTCCTCCTCGCGAAGCTGCTGGCCAACGTGAGGGAGCTGGTGGACAACAGGATCGAAGGCCCCACAAATCCTAGAAAATAGAAAACTACTCGCCACATACTGGGGACCGAGTATACGGCGGAGAGCAGTAGCGCTAGGAGGATGACAGCCAGTAACGCGAGGGCGCACAGCAGCCACAGCCACCGCAGGCCGCCCACCCTGAGCACCCACACTGCGACCGGACCGAAGGCCAAGACCAGCGGGAGAACGAACAACGTGATCATCGCTTTCGCCCTGAAGCCTAGGCTATCCGTTGAGCCGAGTCATCCCTCTTCTAGACACCACCCCAGCCAGCATCCTGCGCCGGACTTGCGGCGCGGGCTTCCAGATGAGAGATTAGCGACGTGAAGACCCGGGGGCACCTTTATCCTACGCCCTGGATCCGGGCGTGGGAGCGGATCGACGCGGACTTCGACGGACACCTGGAGGAGATCCGGCGCTTCCTGCGGTGTCCCACCGTCTCCGCCTCGGGCGACGACATGCTGGCCGGCGCCGAGCACGTAGCGGCCCTGATCGACGGCGCCGGCGGAAAAGCCGAGATCGTCGCGACCGCGGGACATCCGGCCGTCCTTGGCCACATCGGGGGCGATGGCCCCAAACTCTTACGCTACGGGATGTACGAT
>JBJMIY010000153.1:0-4250 GCA_045806605.1 Rubrobacteraceae bacterium | reverse complement strand
AGTGGTCGAGCGTCGTCTACCTGACCAACAAGCCGCTCGAGATGCCCGCGGACTACGCGGCCAAGCTCACCCGCCTCGGGGTGAAGACCCGCCCGGAGGAGGTGATCTCTTCGACGGACGCCTTGCTCCTCTACCTCGGGCGGCACGCCCCAGAGGCGCGGCTGTTCGTCGTCGGCGAGCCGCCCCTGATCCAGCTCCTCACCCTCGCCGGGTACGAGGTGGTGCAGGAGGCCGCAGACGTAGACGTCGTGGTAGTCTCGTTCGACCGCACCTTCGACTACCGCAAGCTGAAGATCTCCTTCGACGCCGTGCGAGGGGGCGCGAGGATCGTGGCCACCAACCCGGACGCCTACTGCCCGACCCCCGACGGCGGCGGTCTCCCGGACTGCGCGGCCATGCTCGCCGCCATCGAGGCCTCGACCGGGGCCCGTGCAGAGGCTATAGTCGGGAAGCCTTCGCCGCACATGGCGGCCACGCTGCTGGACCGGCTGGGCGTCGGTGCCGGGGACACGCTGCTCACCGGCGACCGCCTCGCTACCGATATACGCATGGCCAACGAGGCCGGCATGGCCAGCGCCCTGGTCCTGAGCGGCGTGACCGGCCTCGACGAGGCTCTACGCTCCGAGGACAGGCCGGACTACGTGATCTGCCACCTCGGCGAACTACTGCCGTGGGGAGACGGATCCCGCGCGACGGCGCGGGATCCGGATAGAGGTAACGAGTAGGCGATGATCCCGGGCTTCGGCGCGCCCTCGGGAGGGGCAGGTCCCGAGGGACGCACTCCGATGGTGGGAGGGCTCGTCCTGCCCGTACTGCTGGGGGCTTTCGGCGTCTTCGGCCTCTTCTGGGGAGCCTTCGCGGTGCTGCTCGCCGACCTGAGCGGGGCGCTCGACCTCACACCGGGCCCGCTCGGGGTAGCCCTCTTCGCGGGGGCTGCGTCCTCCATCCTGGCGATGGCGCTTCTCGGGTGGACCTCGGACCGGTTGGGGCGGCGCCTCTTCCTCGTTGTTTCGGGCTCGCTCATGGGCCTCGGTATCGCCGCGCTGGCCTTCGTCGGCGGCTACGCGGCCCTGTTCGGGGCTCTGATCGTACTCTACGCCGCTTCGGGGCTGTACGACGTCGGGATCAACGCCGCCGCTGTTGATCTGGAGAAGGCGACGGAACGCCGCTTCATGGCGTTGCTGCACGCCACCTTCTCCGCCGGCGCGGTGGTCGGTGCGCTCTCTGCGGGCGCGATGCTCTTTGCCGGCGTGGACTACCGGTACGTCTACCTCGCGCTGCTGCCACCGCTGGGGGCGGTGGTCCTCTCCGTAGCGGCTACCCGGCTCCCCCCGCCGGGTGGACCGCGGGAGGACGCAACGAGGGATTCCGGGCTCTACCGGAACCTCCCTCTCCTCCTCATAGCCGTGATCGCCACGCTGGCGCTGCTCTCGGAGGGGGAGATGGAGCACTGGTCAGGGATCTACCTGCGGCAGACGCTCGGGCTCTCCGCGCTCCTGGGCGGCTCGGCGGTCGCGGTCTTCTACGGCTCTATGGCCGTCGGACGCCTGGGTGCCGCCTTCGTCATAGGTCGCCTCGGCAACCGGCGAACGCTGCAGGGAGCGGGGCTGCTTGCGGCCTGTGGGTTGGCCCTCGCCCTGGCTACCCGCGAGCCGCTCCTCGTCGTGGCCGGGTTCCTGGTGGTAGGGCTCGCCCTCTCTGCTGTCGTCCCCATAGCGTTCTCCGTCGCCGGGGACCTCGCGCCGGAGAGAGCAGGGGGCGCCGTCTCCGTGGTCACCACCCTTGGTTACGGTGGGTTCCTGATGGGACCGGTGATCGTCGGAGGCCTGGCGGAAGTGCTCAGCCTGCGGATAGCCCTTGGGATCATAGGGATAGCGGGCTCTCTGATCTTCGTCCTCGCCTCGCGACTGAAGATCCGGTGAACAACGGGAAGTATCTGTAGCCGTAGGCGTTTTCTACCGTCCCTAAATGATCGACGTCGGGACACGAGGATCTGTACGGAGGATGAGACTATGACCTGCGTAAATCGCTACGGAGGAGCTCACTCACGGTGCGGTAGCGCAAAAGTTCGAAGGCCACCGGTACGGCGATGTGAACGTTTCATTCTACCTGGTGGGCAGCCCGCCGGGTAGTGGCGCGGAGCGGCATTCCCACCCTTGCGAGGAGGTCTTAGTGGTGCAGGAGGGCGTTGCTGCTGAGAAGGCGTGAAGCGCCGTGCTGAGAAGCCGACCGAAGGGAGGCGTGCTGACAAGCGGAGGCGAAGCCGGAGCGTGCTGAAATGCGCGAAGCGATTTATTCCCCGCGCACCGCGCGGGAGAGTTGCTCCTCGGCCGCCGCGACCTCCTCGTCTTCGATCCTGGCAAAAAGGGGCTTCGCGCCCTCCGTCCGGTAGACCTCGGGGAGCTTCTCGAGGTCCGAGACGCGCGCTATAGGACCTTCGAAGAAGCCTTGCAGCCGCTCGACTGCTTCGGGGACGTAAGGGGCGGCGTGGTAGGCGATGGAACCCAGAAGGACCGCGCCGGCGTAAAGTGATTCTCTGGCTTCATCCGGGTTCTCCTTGCGGCTCTTCCACGGCGCCTGCGCGTCGAAGTAGCGGTTGGCGCGCCGGCCCATTGCCAGGAGCTCGGCGAACGCCTCGCGAGGCCGGATCGCGAGCATCCGCTCCTCGTAGCCTCGCTCCAGCTCCCTGAAGTCCGCGAAGACTTCCTCGGCCTCCTCGGAAAACTCTTCCGGACGAGGAAGGTCTCCGTCGAAGTAGCGCTCGGTGAAGGAGAGGGTGCGGTTGATGTAATTACCGAGGTTGCCGATCAGGTCGTTGTTCACCCTCGCCTGGAACTCGCGCCAGGAGAAGGCGACGTCGGATGTCTCCGGCAGTATGGAGGCCAGGTAGAACCGCAGAGGGTCTGCCGGGAAACTGTCGAGGGCCTCGTGCAGCCACACGGCGAGGTTGCGGCTCGTGGACATCTGTACCTCGCGCCGCTCGCCGTCTACCACGACCTCCAGGTTCATGAATTCGTTGGCCGGGATGTCGTAGGGGAGCACGTAAGGCTCCTCGCCGTCCTCGCCGACGCCCATGAGCTGGGCGGGCCACACCAGGGCGTGGAAGACGGTGTTGTCCTTCCCGATGAAGTGGATGAGCCTGGTGTCCGGCTCCTGCCAGTACTCCCTCCACCTGTCAGGCTCCCCTTCGTTCTCGGCCCACTCGACCGTCGAGGAGACGTAGCCGATGCACGCGTCGAACCAGACGTAGAAGCGCTTGTCCTCGTAGCCCGGCTCAGGCACGGGGACGCCCCAGCTAATGTCGCGAGTTATAGGGCGCTTCTCCAGGCCGGCGTCGATTATCCCCAGGATGAAGTTCCTGACCGAGCCACGCCAGTGCTCCTGACCCCCGACGTAGTCTCTGAGACGCTCGGAGAACTTGGGCAGGTCGAGGTAGAGGTGGGTTGTCTCGCGCACCTCGACGGGTCCGCCGGTGATCTTGGAGTGCGGCTCTATGAGCTCGTAGGCCTCGTACCAGCTTCCGCAGTTTTCGCACTGGTCGCCCCTGGCCTCCTTGTAGCCGCACACGGGACACGTTCCCTCGACGTAGCGGTCTGGCAGGAAACGTCCCTCTGTCGGGCTGTACATCTGCTTGCTCTCTTCCTCCGAGATGTAGCCGCCCTCCTTGAGCTTGCGGTAGAAGAGCTGGGTGTTCCTGGCGTGCAACTCGGTGGAGGTGCGCGAGAAGTTATCGAAGGATATGTCGAAGCGCTCGAAGGTCTCCTTCATGTGCGCCCACCAGTAATCGACGATCTCCCGCGGCGACTTGCCCTCGCGCTCGGCGGTAAGGGTGATGGGTACGCCGTGCTCGTCGGTGCCGCAGACGTAGACCACGTCGTGGCCCCGCGCCCTCAAGTACCGCACGAACACGTCCGCAGGCAGGTACGCTCCGACTATCTGCCCGACATGCAAGGGACCGTTGGCGTAGGGCAGTGCCGACGTGACCAGATAACGCTCTCTTGTGGCTTCGTCCATAACTAAAGAATAGCACGCTGCCTTCGGCAGCTTGTCAGCACGCACAGGCTTCGCCGCCTTCGGCTTCCGCTTGTCAGCACGCCGCCTCCCTTCGGTCGGCGACTTGTCAGCTAAAAGCAGGGAGGACGCGACATGGTGCTTCCCTGCGTCAGTCCAAGGATATGCCCAAAGAGTGTCTCTCCAAGCGTGACCGGGTGTGAGCCCAACGGCAGAGAGTATGCTGACATGCTGACAAG
>JBJMIY010000152.1:0-7782 GCA_045806605.1 Rubrobacteraceae bacterium | reverse complement strand
GCCTCGCCCTCGCGGATGATGGTGGAGCGCCAGTCTACCACCGTGCCGAACACATCAAAGACGAGTGCTTTCGGATCATCCATTCCTCGAAGCTACTTCGACACTGTCGTCAGCCCGAGCCCTTCGAGCACCGACTCTACGCCTTCCTCGTCGGTCGCGGGCAGAGCGGGTCCGCGGACCGTAGGGGAGATGGGAACGCCGAGCTTCTTCATCGCCACTTTGATCGCTCCTATGGGTGGATCGCTATAGGCGCCCAGTGTCACGAGGGTGAGTACCTGCCGGTGCAGCTCGGCCGCCTTCGTCAGGTCGCCGCTTCTGGCCGCCTCGACCAGATTGACGAAGAGCTCGGGGGCGACGTTCGCGAAGGCGCAGATGGAGCCGTCGGCTCCGGCGAGGAGGGACGGCAGTATCAGGTCTTCCCACCCCGACAAAACCGAGAAGTCGGGTCTCGAGGGTTTGATCTCCCGAAGCATGGCTACGGTATGGAGGTACTCGGTGACCGTGTCCTTGAGGCCGACGACGTTCGGACACCCGTCGGCGATCCTTGCGACGAGGGACGGCGAGAGGTCTATGCCGGTCAGCATCGGGAGGTTGTAGACAACGACAGGGATGTCGACGGCCTCCGCCACGGTCGCGAAGTGCCTGAACAGGCCTTCCTCCCCCACCTTCCAGTAGAACGGCGAGACGACGAGCACCGCGTCGGCACCCGCCTCTTGCGCGTGGCTGGCGAGCTCGACGGTCTCCCGCGTGCCGCTGAAGCCGACCCCGACCACGACCGGCACGCGGCCAGCGACGATCCTCGTGACCTCCTCGGCGAAGTGCCTTCGCTCATCGGCTGTGAGGTGTGAAGCTTCGCCGGTGCTACCCAGGGGCGAAATACCGTTTACGCCTGCTTCTATAAAGCGTTCGATCACAGCCTCGGTGGCCGCGAAGTCCATCTCCCCCCGCTCGTCGAAGGGCGTGACCATAGCGGGCATGAGTCCACCGAACATCTTCGTTACCTCCTCCTTCATGCCGGGTGCTCGACACAATCTATACCCGATCGCGGCCTTGTATCCTCGAAACCACCAGATAATGCCTTCCACGAGCATTGAGAGGAGAGGGTTAAGGCCGGTACGGGCAGGCGCCCAGATCCACCCCCAGCAGGCGAACTACGTCCGGAGAGCCTTAGCGAGGTGGTCCTGGCTTTCTGTACCGGCTATCTAGAACGTATCGCCTGATCCAGGTCGGCGATGAGGTCTTCTTTGTCCTCGATGCCGACGGAAAGGCGCATGAGGCCGTCGGTCACGCCCCTCGCCTCGCGCTGCTCGCGCGGGATGGCGGCGTGGGTCATGGTGGCGGGGTGGGTGATCAGAGACTCCACCCCCCCGAGGCTCTCGGCGAATTGGATCACCTCCGTCTTTCGCACCGCCGCGTAGGCCGCCTCCGCGCCGCCCTTCAGGGTGAACGAGACCATACCCGAGAACCCGCTCATCTGCCGCTTGGCGAGCTCGTGCTGCGGGTGGCTCGGGAGGCCGGGGTAGCTAACCATCTCCACCTGAGGGTGGTCCTGGAGGAACTCCGCGACGGCGAGGGCGTTCTCCTCGTGCTGGCGCATACGGACGGCCAGAGTTTTCAGGCCACGGAGCACGATCCAGGAGTCGAACGGCCCCGGCACGCCGCCAGCGGCGTTCTGGTAGAACTTCATCCCCTCGTAGAAGTCCGGCTTCGACGTGACCACCGCTCCGCCGATTACGTCGGAGTGGCCGCCCATGTACTTGGTTGTCGAGTGGACGACTATGTCCGCGCCTAGAGAGAGCGGCCTCTGGAAGTACGGCGAGGCGAAGGTGTTGTCGACCGCTACTACCGCCCCCCGCTCGCGCGCCATCTCCGAGAGCTCCTTTATATCCGAGATGGTGAGCAACGGGTTGGTGGGCGTCTCGATCCAGAGCAGCTTCGTCTCGGGCCTGAGGGCCTTTTCCACTGCCTCCGGGTCCGTGGTGTCGGCGTATGTGAACTCGAGGCCGCCGCTGCGGGTGAGCACCTTGTCGAAGAGGCGGTAGGTACCGCCGTAGAGGTCGTCCCCGGCCACCACGTGGTCCCCGGGAGAGAGGAGGCTCATCGTCGCGACGGTCGCGGCGAGCCCGGAGGCGAAGGCGAGGCCGTACTCGCCACCTTCGAGGGAGGCTACGCACTCTTCGAGGGCCGTGCGGGTAGGGTTGGCGGTACGGCTGTACTCGTAGCCCTTGTGCTGGCCCGGCGCTTCCTGAGTGTAGGTGGATGTCTGGTAGATAGGGACTATCGTGGAGCCGGTCGTCGGGTCCGGCTCCTGGCCGACGTGTATGGCCTTCGTAGCGAACCTCATCTATGCCTCCTCGAAGACGCGGTAAGGTCTGCTCAGGTCCTCCGAGGTCGCTTCAGAGTTCTCCAGGACCCACTGATCGTCGAACACCTTGGAGACGTAGTTGCGCCCTGTGTCGGGCAGCAACACGACCATCACGGCGTCCTCCGGCAACCCTCTGGCCGCCCGGACCGCGGCGACGACGGCCATCCCGCACGAGCCCCCGACGAAAAGGCCCTCCTCCCGCATGAGCTGCCGCGTCATGAGGAAGGACTCGCGGTCGTCTACCTGGATCACCTCGTCGACCACCTCGGGGTCGTAGTTCCCGGGGTAGAAGTCCTCGCCGACGCCCTCGACAGCGTACGTGTGCACGTTGCTCGGGTCGGAGAAGATAGAGCCCTCCGGGTCCGCCCCGATTATCTTTATCTGTGGATTCTTCTCCTTGAGGTAGTGTCCGTTTCCGGTGATGGTGCCGCAGGTGCCCATCCCGGCGACGAAGTGGGTGATGCGCCCGTCCGTCTGCTCCCACACCTCGGGTCCCGTCGTCTCGTAGTGGGCCAGAGAGTTCGCCGGGTTCTCGTACTGGCCCGGCTTGAAGCCGCCCGGTATCTCGCGCGCCAGCCTCTCCGCGACAGCGTAGTAGCTCTCCGGGTCGTCTGGGGTAAGGCCGGTGGGAGTTACGATCACCTCGGCGCCTAGAGCCTTTAGAAGATCCTGCTTCTCCTTGCTCGTCTTGTCCGGCATCACGCAGATGCAGTGATAGCCCTTGACTGCCGCCGCGAGCGCTAGACCGGCTCCCGTGTTGCCGCTCGTCGGCTCGACGACGGTACCGCCGGGCTTTAGCAGCTCCTCCTTCTCTGCGACCTCGAGCATCTTCACGGCCGGCCTGTCCTTCACGGAGCCGCCCGGATTCAGGTACTCCACCTTCGCCAGCAGGCGGGCGCGGATGCCCTCGCCCTTCTCGATGCGCCCGAGCCGGACGAGGGGCGTTCTCCCGACGGCGTCCAAAATGTTCTCGTAGTAGTCCATGTTCGAGACCTCCCGATCCGTAGATTACCACCACGCGTCCTCGCGAAAACTCGCCCTCGCGTATACTGCTCGGACATGAGGAGCGACGTCTGGAGCGCAGAGAGGGTGCCCGGAGAGGTCGAGCTGGCGATCTGGCGCTCCAGGAGCGGCGAGAACCCTATCGTCTGCCTGCATGGCATCACCGCCCAGCACCGCGCGTTCAATGCCGCAGCAAGGCTTCTCGCACCATCGCGTTCCCTCGTCGGCGTAGACCTGCGGGGCCGGGGAGACTCGGATAAGCCCGGATCGGGCTACGGGCTCGAGGCGCACTCCCGGGACGTGATCCGCGTTCTGGACGACCTTGATCTGGAAGACGCCGTGATCTGCGGCCACTCCATGGGCGGCTTCGTCGCGCTCCAGACCGCCCTCTCCTACCCTGGTCGCGTCCGCGCTCTCGTCCTTCTCGACAGCGGCTGGCCCCGCATGGAAGCCAACCTCGAAGAGATGTCCGAAGAGCAGAAGCAAGAGGCTGCGGCCATCGAGGAGGGTCTCGAGCGGGCCTTCAGGCGTCTAGACATGACCTTCGAGAGCCCTGAGGATTACCTTGACTTCTGGTTCCCGAACCAGGACCTGGCGCCGGGCGACCTCCCGGCCGACATTGCTGACTACTACCTCTACGATCTCGAAAAAGTCGAAGGTGGCTACAGGCCCAAGGCCTCCCGTGCCGCCGCCGAGGAGGACTCGTCCTCGGTCTCCTCCGCAGCCCCGACCCTGGAGGAACTGCGCGGCGTCGGGTGCCCGGTTGCCCTGGTTAGGGCCTCGCAAGGATTTTTCCCCGGCGCCGACCCTCTGGTCTCCGACGATGTCCGGAACGCAATGGCCGGGGCGCTCGACCTCCGCTCGGACACCCGAATAGAGGGCGCTAACCACTACACGATGTTGTGGCCGGAGTACGTACCGAAGTGGGCTGGCATCCTCTATGAAGATACCTGGTGCCGTTGAGGAAATACGTTTCAGGAAAAGTTCTCGTAGATCTTCTCACTTGCTCCCGAACGGATGCTACCGCCCAATCAGGTCGACGGGCATCTCGTTGTCGCCTTCAAAGGGACCTGGTGTCGTGAGCCGCGCCAGCAGCGCCTCGTGCGTAGCGCGAAGGTCCCCTCCGCTCATCTGCGCGGGCGAGCCCGATACGGTGTACCACTCATCGGCGCCGGCGTACCTGACCAGGACCTCCACTGACCCTTCATCGGACGGGCGGGTGAAGAGTTCCAGGTCGCCCGTTACGGCGCCGGCTTCCTCGGTCATCACCCCGCCCGTGGTCGAAGTGAACCTAGAGTGCAACTCTTCAGTAGATCCTTCCACGGCTACCGCCCGCAGGTCCCGAGCATCTGGTTCAGCGCCGACCTCTCGGTGCCCGTGACCGAGAGGCTCCAGTAGTGCTTGATGCCGATCCACCTCTTGGCGTAGACGCACCAGTACGCTTTCCTCGGCGGCTTCCAGGCCTCGGGACCCTTGTCGCCCTTGGACTGGTTGAGGCCGTCGTCCACGGAGAGCAGGTCGCGGGGGGCGTTGGCGAAGCTCTCCCTCTCCGTGGTGCTCCAGGAGGATGCGCCGCTCCTCCAGGCGTTGGCGAGCGGGACGACGTGGTCTATGTCGATATCCCCGGGGTCGGTGTAGCTCTTCCCGCCGTAGGGGTCGAACCAGCTACCGCTCGCGACGTCGCAGTAGGCCTCGACGCGCTCCTCCCTGCCGTCGCGGATCAGGGCGGCTTCGCGAGCGTCGCAGCTCTCGGGGTCCGGCGTCCCGCCGGGGAGCTTCCAGCCGAACTCCCTGGCGTCGGACCAGTGCGGGAACTCCTCCCTGGAGTACCCGGACATCGAGCCCGCCGGGCGGACACTAAGCTCCGAGAGCTGGCGGCGAGTCGCGTCCACCGACGGCGCCACCCGGGACTCCGCGGCCATCTCCCCGTTCCCACCGTCTCCGAGCAGCCCTTCCAGGAGCTGCCCCGTAGAGATCTGACCGGAGAGAAGCCCGTAGCCGAGGAGCGCGACCACTATCATCGCGCCCAGCACCCCACCGGTTGCCTTCAAGATCATGCCTCCCCATCATGAACCAACCGGAACAGTATACGGGCCCGCCGCCGTATTCGCGGCTAGAATTGACCAGGGGCGAGGTTAACAGAAGGGGGCGAGATGACCAGCGGCAACATCCAGATGGGTCCTGACCCGGACAGGGTCCTCAATGCTTTGAAGGGGCGCCCGCGCGAAGATCCAGGGGCGGGGCAGAGGCCGGCCGACGAGGTAAGTGGGGACCCCACGTGAGCGAGCAGCCCGAGCGTCTGCGGGACGCCATGGAGCGGCTTATGGAGGCGCAACGGGAGGCACTCGACGCCGCCAACCGGGCGCTGGACGCCGAGGGACTGGACGAAGAAGAGCGCAGCGATCGCATGGAGGGTGCTCTGGTGGACGTGCGGGACATCCTGGAGGGGGCGCTGGAGGATGCGTTGGAAGGTGAGGCATAGACCCATCGAGGATCCGGAGAGACTGTTCTGACCGGGCTCTACGGCGCCGGGTTTATCAGGTGTCGAACCGGGGCTTCTGCATCTCCGCTTCCGCCCTGCCCTGCAGCTCCTCGACGGCGCGAGAGACCGGCCCGAGCTCGTATGCCTCACCGCGGAAGAGTATGGCTTCGTTCTCCATGTCGTAGCCGCGGAGCCGGTCCTCGGGGGCGGTGTCGGCGAGCACGTCTAGCGGCTCGGTGTAGGAGTCGAAGTACCTGTGCTGCTCCGAGGTCACATACCAGGTCTCCAGGCGCTTGTCGAAGTGCTCGAAGTGTTCCACTAACTCCAGCACCTTGAGTGGAGAGTCTTCGCCGACGCCGAGGGTCTCCCTCAGCTTGGCCCCCCTGTTGGGGAAGAGTGGGCTAGCGGGCCAGAGTAGGCGGGAGATCCTGCCGACCGCGACGAGCAGGTTCTGGACCGAGTACCAGAAGAGCTTGCCGTCGCTGTTGGCTGAGGCCTCTTCCATGTCCTGCAGCGCGATCATTGCGAACTGGCACTGGCGCTCGACCTCGACCTGGAAATGCCGGATCAGGACCTTCTCCATCTGACCTCCCAATCTCTTCGATCCTCGCCGACAAGGGATCGCTCACGAGTCCTGCAGCGACGTCTCCTCGGCCACCCTCTCCAGTGCCTCGATGTCCTCGACGTGAATGTAACGATGTCTCGTCTGTACGACGCCCGCGTCCCTGAGCCGGGCGAGGGCCCTGGTAACGGCCTCGCGGTTGGCCCCGATCATACTGCCGAGCTGCTGGTGGGTGTAGCGGGTGGGGATCTTGTAGCCCGTAGCGTTCCTGACTCCCTCACCCTCGATGAGAAGCAGGATCAGGCTGGCCAGCCGGGCCGGAACCTCCTTGAGGGCGATGTCCTCGAGGCGGGTCTCGTAGGTGCTCAGCCGGTCGCTAAGGAGGTGCACCAGTTGCAGGCCCACCCGGGGTTTGTCCAGGATCAGGCGCTCCACGTCGGCGCGGCACATCGCGGAGACCTCGGACTCCTCGACGGCCTGGGCATAGCAGTTCCTGAGGCGCTGGCCCGTGAGCGCCATCTCCCCGAAGACCGTCCCGCTCTGCAGCACAGCTAGCGTGAACTCCCGCCCCTCGGGAGTGGCCCTGTAGATCCGCACCCGTCCCTTCTGGAGCACGAAGAGCGTCTCGCACAGGTCCATCGGCGTGTAGAAGGTCTCGCCCCGCCCAACGCTGGTGTTGAGGTGTCTCCAGTTGATCTCTTCTATCTCTTCGCGCGAGAGCGGTTCGAAGATGTCAACCAGGGTGAGAAGCCTGATCTGCTCCTCGGCCAGCACCGTTCCGTCTCGCCTCTGATCGAACACCACTCCGTCCCGAATAGTCGCCACCCAACCGGCGTTGCATCCATTATAGTAGCCTTGTAATGCTCCTGCGGGATAACAGAGCGCCGGAGATCATGGCTTGAGAGAGCTTACACCCGCGTGTAGTTGCGTATCCCGGTTAACTTCTTAACGGCGGACGCGCTGGCCACTCCCCGCTCTTCGCGCGTCCCCGCCGGATCTGCCGCCGAGCACCAGAACGGCGCTACCGGTATCCGCGGCGGGTGCGCCGGGGGAGGAGAAGGAGCTCGACCGGAGGCTCTCAGAGGGGGGTTGGAATCCGGCTGCTCCGGAGAACGCCCTGAGCCGGGAATCCTGAAGGGTACAGCCGCGCCCAGCGTATCGCGATAACATTGAGGGTCTACGATGGCGGTGGCGGGCTCGCCCGGCACCGAGCCAGAGGGCGAACGCCTTTATTTCTGGGTGAGGATGAACGGCAGCGGCGACTCGCTACTGAGAAACGGTCGCTTCATGCGGCTCTGGATAGGCCAGGGAATCTCGTTCGTGGGAGATTTCGTCTCGACCGTGGCGCTGGTGATCTTGGTCGTAGATCTC
>JBJMIY010000151.1:0-8457 GCA_045806605.1 Rubrobacteraceae bacterium | reverse complement strand
AGCAGGGCGAGGTCGCCGGGACCGACCCGATCACTGACCTGGCCGTGATCAAGGTGAACCGCGACGGGCTGCCGGCGGCGAGCTTCTCCGACGACAGACAACTCGCGGTCGGACAGCTCACCGTAGCCATCGGGAGCCCGTCGGGCTTCCAGTCGACCGTCACCTCCGGCGTCCTGAGCGGCATGGGGCGCGAGTTCCCGCCCGAGCTGACAGGCGGCCAGCAGGAGAGCTCGCTCGTCGACCTGCTCCAGACGGACGCCCCGATCTCTCCCGGCAACTCCGGAGGCGCCCTAGCCGACCGCGACGGCCAGGTCATCGGCATAAACGTCGCGTATCTGCCTCCCAACGAGACGGGGGCCGAGGGCATAGGCTTCGCCATCCCCTCCTACACAGTCGTGTCGGTGGCCGACCAGCTCATAAAGAGCGGCGAAGCCCAGCATCCTTACCTCGGCGTCGCCGTCTCGGACCTCACTCCTCAGGTCTCGAACCGCTTCGGCGTCTCCGCCGAGTCCGGGGCGCTCATAGCGAAGGTGGAGCCAGGTGGCCCGGCCGACGGCGCCGGCATCCGGGCGGGTGACGTCGTAACCGGCCTCGACTCCACCGACATCCGGAGCTCGGGCGACCTGCTCTCCGCCCTGCGCCAGTACCAGCCGGGCGACAAGGTCGAGCTGACCATCCTTAGAGACTCTCAGGAGAGTACCTTCGACCTCCGGTTGGGAGAACGCTGACGCCAGCCCCGACCAGCCGCCCACAAGGTACGGGGCGGAAGTTCCAGAGGTAGCCGGACACGTGTCCGGCTACCTCCTCTCGTTGCAGGGGGGTACCCGGACGGTAGAAAATAGGGAGGAGGTTTCACTCGAGAGAAGGTTGAGCTATGAGCATTGGTGGCGGATCGGTGGGCGGCGAGAACGACACCGGCCGCATCGAAGCGTTCTCGGACGGGGTGTTCGCCATCGCGATCACGCTTCTCATCATCGAGATTGGGGTCCCCCACCTCGAAGACGAGCCGCCGGGGACGACGTTGCCACAGGCGCTCGTCTTCCTGTGGCCATCATTTCTGGCGTACGTGATCAGCTTCCTGCAGATCGGCGTGATCTGGGCGAATCACCACAACCGCTTCCGCTTTATCGAGCGCTCCGACCACGTCCTGCTCTTCCTGAACATCCTGTTCCTGATGTGCGTGGCCTTCATCCCCTTCCCCACAGCCCTGCTCGCCGAGTACCTTGACGGGAGCGCCGCCGAGCGGGAGACCGCCGGCGCCATCTACGCCGGCACGCTGGCCGTGACCGCCGTCTTCTTCACCCTGCTGTGGCTTTACGCCACGGTGAACCGCCGCCTCGTGAACCGCAACCTCGACCCGCGCCAGTTGCGGGCCATGACGCGGCGCTACCTGCTCGGGATGGTCGCGTACCTGCTCGTCTTCCTGCTCGCGTTCATCAACGTCGCGGCGAGCCTCGCCCTGATAGTCGCCCTCGCCCTGCTCTTCGTCCTCCCCGAACCGGGCGAGCGCACCAGTGAAAAAGAGAGTCCCGCCCGTGCGAGGGAGTGACGTTAGACGGAGAACCGGAAAGTCCAGGGACCCTCGCAGGAGCCTAGCGCTACCTCTTCCCCGGCCTCCTCGTCTAACACCAGGGACGCCAGGAAAGTAACCTCCACCTCGCCGTCGGTTTCGACTCCACCTGCACCTACTGCGTACCGTCCTATTCTGCCCCTTCTGGCGGTGTTTCGTACACCTACCTGCTGCGGGCGAGGTAGACGCCGGCGAGGATCACGGCAGCGCCGATGAGCTGGCCGGCCCCGAAGTCCTCCCCGAGCAGCAGGACGCCCGTGCTCACCCCGATGAGGGTGACGAGGTACTGGTAGACGAGGACGCGGTTCGCCCCGACGTGGGAGACGCCCCATCCCCAGGCGGCGAAGCCGAACGCCGAGGAACAGAGTGCCGAGTAGGCCGCCGCGCCCCACGTGAGACCGTCGAGGGCTGTGAGGTCCAGGCTCGCCGGGTCGAGGGCCTCGAGAGGGAAAGCGGCGAGGCCACCGAAGGTCATCGCGTAGGCGGCGACGGCGAGGGCCGAGTAGCGCCTGAGGAACGAGAGGGTAAGTACGGTATACGAGCCCCAGCAGACGGCCGCGACCAGGATCAGGGCGTCCCCAACGAGGCTCGTCCCGGCGAAGTCGAGGCTCCCGTAGACGATAGCGCCGACCCCCGCGAGACAGAGCCCTATCCCCAGGACGCCGGAGATCCTGGGGCGCTCCCACCCGAGCGCGAAGGCGAGGAGCATCCCCCACACCGGGGCTGTCGAGTAGACGAGGGCCGTGTTCGCCGCCGTCGTCAGACCCACTCCGAGGGTGAAGACCGACTGGGTCAGGGTTACGCCGACGAGGCCGAGGCCGAGCATGGGCAGGAGGTCTCGCCGCGAGAGGCGGCCCTGTTCTCCGGAGAGGAGCGCCAGGGGCAGCAGCAGCAGACCGGCGAGCGTGAAGCGCGTCGCCGCGAACAGTATCGGCGGCACGCTCTCCACGACCAGCTTCACCGCCGTGAAGTTGGTCCCGAAAAAGAAGACCGTGAGCAGAAGCGAGGCTTCGACCAGGGGTGAGGCCCGCCGCCGCTCTTTCGTCACGCTAGCGGACGAAGTCCGTGTCCGGGCCGAGCCCCTTGGTGTAGACGGAGATTAGACGCGCGCAGCCTTCGAGGTCGCCCAGCTCCACCATCTCGTTCGGCGAGTGCATGTAGCGGCTGGGCGCCGAGACGAGGCCAGTGGCGATGCCGGCTCGGGTGAACTGGATCGCATCCGCGTCGGTCCCCGTCGAGCGCGAGTCTGCCTCCAGCGTGTAGGAGATCTCCGCCTCCTCGGCCGCGGCGATGAGGCCCTCGGACACTATAGGGCTCAGGTTGGTGGCCCGCTTTATGACCGGGCCGCTACCGAGGGCGTGGTCGCCGTTCTCGTTCTTGGAGACGCCGGGTGTGTCGGTCGCGTGGGTCACGTCGACGGCTATGGCGGCGTCCGGGTCCAGACCGAAGGCGGCGCCGCGGGCGCCGTAGAGCCCGATCTCCTCCTGCACGCTGGCCACAGCGACGACTTCCGCATTGACACCCTCCTCCTCGGAGAGCAGCCGCAGGGCCTCGAGCACGACGAAGGCGCCCATCCTGTTGTCCAGCGCGCGGGAGGCGATGCGGTCGTTGGGGAGCTCGAGCAGGTCCTGGTCCACGACCCCCGCGTCGCCGACCCTGATCACCCCTTTAGCCTCGTCTGCGTCCTTCGCGCCTATATCTATCCACAGGCTCTTTATGTCCGAGACCTTTTTGCGTTCCTCGGGTTCCATGAGGTGGATAGCCTTCTTGCCGATCACACCCACTACCTCGCCGCTGCGCGTCTGGAGGCGCACCCTCTGGCCGACGAGCACCTGGGGGTCCCAACCGCCAATCCCGCTGAAGCGCACGAGCCCCTTCTCGTCGATGTGGGTGACTATCACGCCGATCTCATCTATGTGCCCGGATAGCATCACTCTAGGCGACCCGCCCGCGTTCAGAGTGGCGAAGGAGTTGCCCATCCTGTCGCCCCTGACCTCGGCGAACCCTCGCGCCTCCTCCCGCCAGACCCTGGCAGCCGCTCCTTCGTTGCCGCTGGGCCCTGGCGTGGAGAGCAGCCTCTTCAAGAACTCGTAAGATGCGTCCCTCATCTGGTCCTCTCTAGGTGGTAAAGGTTATCGAGCGACGCCCGTCAGGGCGCGCCTAAGAGGTTACCACCCGAAGTTCCAGGCGGCCGCTCTCGACGGGGCGCCTGTCCCTGCCCACAGTCATATAAGGAATAGAGAAGCCAAACGCCTCGGAGAACGGGTTGGGCTCGAGGCGCAAAGTATGCCGGTCATCCCACACCGGCTCGAACCGCTCGCCGTCGAGCTCGAAGCCTTCCGGATAAGGCGGCGGATACTCGCCGTCGCCCGGCTCGTTGAGGCAGACGTAGAGGGAGAGGCCGTCGCACAGCCTGAGGAGACCCAGGTTGCGCTCCAGGCTCTCGAGCTCCTCCTCTGACATCTCGGCCCGCAGCCTCGCCTGGCGCCGGGTCTCCGCTTCGGCGAACTCCGCCTCCGCCTCGCTGCCGCCGAAACGGCGCACGAGCGTCTCGTAGTGCATGCTGCTAAGACAGGCCGCGTAAGGGTTCCGCGCCTCCAACCAGGCCAGGCCCCCGACGTACGCCCTGACCTTCTCCTCAGGTGGATAATCCGCGAAGGAGTAGGGGCGACCTGTCTCCTCGTTCCACCGCACTCTGGCGTCCGGAGCCTGCCAGGCCACGTCGTGGTGCGCTATAGCATAGATGGTCGGCTCGAGCGGCCGCGGCCGCTCCGCCCAGTGCCTCGCGAACTCGCCCGAGGCCAGCGCGTGGTCGTGCTGTTTGATCAGCACGTAATAATCGCCCTTCTCCCGTACGATCACGCGCAGTAGCTTATCAAGGCTTCAGGTCTCAGGCATCAGGTCTCAGGTTATGGGTTATTGCTGATGGCTGATGCCTATAGCCCGAAGCCTACAAAACTGGCCTGCGGTCCACGGCGCGGGGCGCGATGAGGTCGTTTTCGAGGAAGGCTCCCTGCGTCTCGTCGAAGTGGTCATCTGTCACGGTGGCGAGCGCGAGGGCGAAGCCCTCGGGAAAGGCTCCGGCCCACTCCTCGGCCGGCCCATCGGGGAGTCCCATGCCGACGAGGTGCTTCTCGACCTGGGGTCGCCTGTGGTAGAGGACGAGGCCGACTACCGCCGTGAGGGTCATGACAGCCTGTACGGCGAGACCGGTCGCCAGGTGGACGGCGCCCATCAGCACGCTCACGGCGGTTACCCCGAGAAAGGCGCTCGCGAACTCGAACCACTGCGTTCTGGATAGCCCGCCCCCGATCCTGCGCACGCGGGCGTCGGGGAGGGTCACTTCTACGAGGCGCTCGTCCCGCCGCCGCGCCAGCACGAGCAGGGAGCCAGGCGGGACGCCCAGAGTCTCGAGGCGCGCGTCGAGCTCTTTGAGCGCCCTCAGGTCCCTGGCGACTGCCCCTACTGTGTGGTAGCGCGAGATGCTCACGGCTTCAGGCCACAGCGATCACGACGCCGGCGGTGGCGGTGCCTATGAGGACCCCGGCGAGCACGTCGAACGGGTAGTGGACGCCCAGGTAGACGCGCGAGAGGGCGACGAGGAAGCCGGAGATCAGGAACGCCGGGGCGAAGGCAGGGTAGACGTACGAGAGCGTCAGGGCTCCCGCCGCCGCGGTCGCGGAGTGGCCGGAGGGGAAGGAGCTCGAGGACGGCGTCTTTATGAGGGGGGCTATCTCGGTGTCGTAGATATAGGGCCTGGCCCGGTTGAAGAGGTACTTCGCGCCCTCGGCGAGCGTCCAGGAGGCCGCGATGGCAACCCAGGGCACGAGCAGGTGCGAGGGACGCAGACCCGTGATCAGGAAAAGCCCGGCGGCGATGAAACCCCAGAGCGCTCCCGCGGTCCCCGCGACCGTGAAGGCGCGCATCACGGTCGTCATAGGAGGCCACTTGTGGCGGAAGATCGCCCTGAAAAGCGCCCTGTCGAGGTCCCTTATTTTGCGCGCGAGGTTCTTCAATCTCGGATCGCCGGGTATTGTACCCGTCTTCGGCCCGAGCGTCCGGGCAAGGGTAAGTAAAGTAGAATAGCTCGGACGTTTCAGGAGATGCTTTAGAAGGGAAGTTCGAGACGTGGACAGAGCACTGATCCAGAAGGTATTGGACGAGGCGCGCAGCGAGGAGGCCAACCTCGTGATCTGGGACCGCCGCGACACGTTCACCGTCGAGCAGGACGACCTGGCTGACCTCGAGGTCGGGGACGACCACCTGCGGGTGAAGATGCAGGAGGGCAAGGTCACCGTCTATGTGGATCTCGACCAGATATACAAGCTCGTGGTGGAGAAGGAGCGCTCCCGCAGATCCGGGTCCCGCGCCGGGTTCGGCGCCGCGAGCAGCTAGGCTTCAGGTAATTTGCTGGTGCCCGAGACCTCCTGACCGGATTATCCGACCTCGATAACTTCCACGCCGCTCTCGCGCGCGACGACCGCGGCGTGGGCGAGCCCCACGAAGAGACCGCACTCCAGAGCGCCCGGGATGCGCTTTATCCGGGTCTCCAGGGAGGCTGGATCGGGGATCCGCGGGAAGAGGCAGTCGGCCGTGTAGTGGCCCCCATCCGTGACGAAGGGGTGCTGCGGGTCTCCCGGGTCCACCCGCAGCCGGGGCTCACAGCCAAGAGCGCCAAGCGCCTCCAGGGTCGTCTCCCAGCCGAAGGGCTCTATCTCGACTGGCAGCGGGCCATCGCCTAGAGTATCGACCGGCTTCGAGCCGTCGGCGACGATGATGAGGCCCCTATGTGAGGCGGCGGCCACGATCTTCTCGCGCAGGAGAGCCCCTCCCCTGCCTTTGATGACCGTGAGATCGGGCCCGATCTCGTCTGCGCCGTCTATCGTGAGGCTGGGCCGGGCCTCCGAGAGCGTCGCCAGCGGGACACCGACCTCGCGGGCGAGCGCCGCAGTCCGCTCCGAGGTCGGTATCCCGCGCACGTCCCGCAGTGTCCCGCTGCTAAGAAGCTCCCCGATCCTGAGCACTACGAAGGCTGCAGTAGTTCCGCTCCCTAGGCCCACGGTCGTGCCGCTCTCGACGTAGCGGTCCACCGCCGCGTAGGCTGCATCGCGCTTGAGCCCCTCCGCGTCTCCAGCCCTCACCACGCCGCTCACGTGCCCTCCGGCTGGACGCCGACGGTCACCCCGACACGTCGCGCCTCCTCACCGGGGGTCACGACGGTCAGCGTGAGCTTGTCGCCCGGCTTTGCCGCGTTGACGGCCTCTATCACGTCTTCGGGGGAGGCGACGGGCTCTCCGTCCACCTCGGTTATGACGTCCCCGATGGGTACCCCTTCTGGCATACCCTCTATCACCTCTTCTTCGCCGCCCTCGATGCCGGCTTTCGCCGCGGGGCCTCCTGCACTCACCTTGCTCACTATCGCACCGTTACCGGGCAGGCCGTACTCGTCGGCGAGTTGCTCTTCCGAGAGGCCGGTGTAGGCGCCGAGCTCATCCACGCCGATCGTGAACATGCGCACCCCGATGTAGCCGTGCACCACCTCCCCTGTGGTAATAAGCTGCTCGACCACGCCCTTCACGGTATCTATCGGGACGGCGAAGCCGAGGCCCTCGAACCCGCCCGACTCCGAGGCGATCTGCGCGTTCACCCCGATGACCGTCCCGCGCGAGTCGAGCAGCGGCCCGCCGGAGTTGCCGGGGTTTATCGCCGCGTCGGTCTGGACCGCGCCGTCTATCGTGTATCCGTTCGGCGCGTCTATGGGCCTCTCCGTGCCGCTAACGATGCCGGTCGTCACGCTTATCCCCACGTTAAGCGGGTTGCCGATGGCAATGACCGGCTCCCCAACCCCGACGCTGCCCGAATCGCCCAGCGTCAGCGGCTCGAGGACCCTCTCCGGCGCGTCAACCTTCAGGACCGCCACGTCGGTCGAGGGGTCCTCGCCCACCACTTCCGCATCCTCCCTGACGCCGTTTGCGAACCTTACCGAGACGTCTTCGGCTCCCCCCACGACGTGCTGGTTGGTGACGATGTGCCCCTGCTCGTCGAGGACGAACCCGGAGCCCCCTCTGGGCCCGCGCTCGGACGAGGCCACGTCCACGCTAACCACGCCGGGCCCGGTCCGCGTGTACACCTCGCGCACCGGCGCGCCGACCATATCCCCCGACGCGCTCTCCACCGGCGGAGAAGCCTCCCTGATCGTCACGTCATGGGACCCGTCTTCGAGGCCGGTTACCCCGACGAAGATGAAGAGCGCGGTGACGAGCCCGCCGACGATCGCCGCCACGAACGCTGTGAGTGCGGTTCTCAGGACCCGCTCTTCCTCAGCTCTCGCCTATCACGCGGGTCGGGAGTCAATGTTGTTGACGGTCCACCCGTCTATCTTCCACTCGCCGTTCTCCTTAACGAGCCTCCAGGTACCCTCGTTCTGCTCGACCCGGTCGGTCAGCGTGGCCCTGGTGCGGCCGGTAACGGTCGCCGTGTCACCGGATAGCTCGGCGGTCGGCCCCTCGATAAACTCTACGCTCTCCACCTTGTCGAACGTACCTTCGAAGGTGGCCCGGTTCGGAAACGTGCTATGCCGCCAGCTCTCGCTGAGAAGCTGGGCTGACCTGTCGTAATTACCTGCGGACGACGAGGTATAGAACTCCTGCACCGTCCTCTCGGCGGCTTGCGCCTCGCTGGACCCGCCGCTCGCCTGTGCCTGATCTCCTCCCGCCTGCCCTGCCGAAGCCGACGCTGGCTGCGAGGCGGCCTGCTGGCCACCGCCTCCTGCCTGCGCGTTCTGCCCTCCTCCGGACGGAGTCTGTCCCGCCTCGTTCTGCGGGGGTTCGCCTCCAGCCTGCTCGTTTCCTCCGCCGATGAGCCCGGGGACGGCGAGGGCGCCGATG
>JBJMIY010000150.1:0-8552 GCA_045806605.1 Rubrobacteraceae bacterium | reverse complement strand
TAGCTTGACGCGCGCCTGACCGGGACCAGGTTCGGGGATCTCGACATCCTCGTAGCTCAGGACCTCGGGTCCGCCGAATTCGTGTATCCGGATCGCCTTCATGCTTCTCTCCCTCCCGCGATAAACTCGACTTACACGCCCGTCATTGTGGCAGCATTTCAGCAATTCAGCATGCGCCCTGTCGGGCGCTTGTCAGCATTTCAACACGCTTCGGCCTTTCAAGCCTCCGCTTGTCAGCATTTCGGCTGGTCAGTAGTATCAAACCGACTCATAAAGTGCGCAACCTATAGCTGTTGCGAGGTTGCCGGGATCATCCTGTCGGTATTGGCCGCTATATGGCTTGCGTATACGGGAAGAGAACTTGCTGGAGGAGTTCGGGACTCCGCGGGCCGCGGGGCGCGTAATCCCGAAGCCTTATGGCCTTGAGCCAACCTTCCTCGCCGAGGATCTCACCGAGATCGAAGAGCCTTAGCTGGGGCGGCGCGACGGAGTTCTCGAAGAGCGTATGGCTTTTCACCCTTCGCAGCCTGCCGACGGCGCTGGCTCCGGCCGCCGGGGCGCACTCGACCTCGTAGCGCGAGAGCGCCTCCCCGCCGTGCTCGACGGTGAGCGCGTCCTCCTGGATCCACACGGCGACCTCCCTTCCGGCGAGTCCCTCCTCGGCGTAGAGCCTGAAGCGCTGGAGGACGAGGTAGCCCAGATCGTCGAGGATGCGCGTGTGGCGGGCCGAGAAGAAGGCGCGCTCTAAATCCTCATCCCGGTAGCGCGGCGTCTTGACCCATGAGAGGACCTCCGATGGCGACCTTCTGCCGTCCTTACGCTCTTGATGGGCGTAATGCTCTTGGAGGTTGTAGTCGGCCACCCATTTGTCATGCGCCTCGAGCAGTTCGGTCCAATCTTCGGCCCCAGCGAAGTGGAAGTCCGCCATCCGGCGCTGCGTGTTTAGCGCCGTTTCCAAGTAGCTTTGCCACGGCTTGCCCTTCTCGATCTCTACCTTGCGGATGCCCAAAGCCCGGTAGATGTCCTGCGCCCGGTTGGCGAGGAAGATCGAGCCGGAGTCGGTTACAAACGTCTCGGGCGGGCCGTAATGGCGTATCGCCTGGTAGAGGACGGCGAGGAAGGCGTTGAGATCCTGCCTGCGCGTCACCGAACTGGCGAGTACGGCCCTCGAGTAGTTCTCGATGATAGTTATGGCATAGACCATGCCCTCGGCGAGCAGCTTCTCGTCGAGCATGTCCAGGTAACGAACGTCGGCGGTCCAATACTCGTGGTGCCTGTCGGAAGCGAAAGGCATCGCTTTCTTCTGGCCGCCGCTCTTGGGTTTCTCGTAGCCGTAGATCTGGCGGACTTGCGCGAGTATTCTGCCGCAGGTGGCGCGGGAGAGGTCGAAGCCCTTCTGCTTGAGGGCGGCATAGACCCGGAACGCTCCGAGTTCGGGATTTCGGGCCAGCTTCCTCACCTCCTCGATGGCCCGGAGGTCCACCTTCCTCACCCCGGCGGGCCTGCCGCGGGGCCTCTCCCCGAGGCCCTCGGCGCCCCCCTCCCCGAAACGGTGGAGGATCCGGTAGACGGTCACACGGTGGACGCCGAGGTAGCCGGCTATGGCCTTTGAACTCCAGCCGTCCACGCGCAGTTCCACGATCGCCGCCCTACGCTCGTAGGCGTCCATCTCGCGGTAGAGGGGATAGCTCCGGTGGAGCTTCAGCGGCCTGGCTTCTTCGTTGAGAACCCGGCTCACCGAGCGAATGTCGGGCTTCCTGCCGAAGCAGACCCCCACGATGTTGGCGATCTCGTTGAGGTTGAACGGCGCATACTCGGCCTTCAGATCGACGATGAAGCGCCTGATGCTGGGCGGAAGCCTCCTCCTTTTGGCTTTCTCCGAGGCGAAGAGGCCCTCCATGCCCTCCGCCTCGAAGCTCTCCATCCGGCGCCGGAGAGTGCGTTCGGAGACGCCGGTCTGCTCGGCGCGCTCGACCACGGAGCCGCCGAAGAGCACGGGCTGTCGTATCCTCTCGTACTCGACCTGCTCGGGCCACGTGAAAAGCGGCAGGAGTTCCTGCCATTCGTGGGTCGGTTCGATGCGCTCCATGCGCCTTTTCGCACTCATCTGGCGTCCCCCTCCGTTACCCGCTACCACATGTTGAGTCGCAGGGCAGGCAGGATGCCATATGCGGTACTTTGAAGCCAGTCGGCGGTTTCCTCCTACGGCTTCAAATTTCCGGCGACGTTGCGACAGCTATAGGTTGCATCTTTTATGAGTCGGTTTGGTCAGTATGTTGTTTTCGCCTGTGGCTTACCGCTCGCAGGCGGATGCGTGATTCGCAACAATTCGATGACTCTGCAGATCGCTCTAATGTTCCCCGGGTCCTCCACCGCGTCCTCGACTGCGACCTTGCTCCCCGCTGTCATCCACAGGCTTCTTTGCCGGTGCAGCCGCGTTCTGCTTTTGTGCGGATGTAGTCTTTTGCACATGGGCTCTGGGTACGTTGGCCTTGGGGCCGTTCGCCCCGGCCGCCGGCGTCTGGACCACCTGGCGATCCTCGCGCGGGGCGGGCTTCGCCGACGCGGAAGAGCTTGCCGAGGCAGAAGCCCCGGGTTCGGGACTCGACTGGGCGGACGAGCTCGCGGATGAGGCGGCTTGTGGTCCCGAGCTGATGGTCAGGTTCACGTCTGTGCCTGACTCTACTGGGGTGCCTGCAACGATGCCTGGCTCGATTACCCTTCCTGCGGCGACACTATCACTCGGAAACGAAGTGACCTTCCCGACCTCGAGCCCCGCGTCGGTGAGCCTCTTCTCTGCCATGCTCCTGGTGAGCCCATCCACTTCGGGTACCTTCACCTTTTCCGGTCCAGCGGGCTGGCCAGGAGATTGCCTGTCTCCCTGGAAGACGTCGAACCAACCTTTCATAGCGTCCGGACCCAGAATAGCCTGGACGCTGCCGAGCACCCCGAGGGTAAACAAGATCGCGGCCAGCGCGAACAGCAACCAGGGCAGGCGTCGCCTGCGTCGAAACGATACCTGGGCTGGCCTTGATCTCTGCATCTCGCTCATGACTTTCGGCGACGTGAGGGCAGTACGTTGCGTGCCCGGTCCCTGCTTCCTTCCGACACCCGCCGAGACTGGCTCGAGTCCACGGTTCATCCTCCAGAGGTCGTCCGCAAGCTCGTCGGCGTCCGCGTAGCGGTCTTCCGGGTCTTTCGCCAGGAGCTTCGTCACGAGGGCGTTCATGCCCTTGGGTATCCGGGGATTTAGTTCTACGGGGGGCCGTAACGGCTCGTTGACGTGCTTCATGGAGACGGCGATCGGGTTGTCGGCATTGTACGGCAGTTCGCCTGTGAGCGCTTCGTAGAGCACCACCCCGAGGGAGTAGAGATCGCTCTTGGGAGTCGCGGGTTTGCCAAGGGCCTGTTCGGGAGACATATAGCCGGCGGTGCCCATCACGGACCCCGTCCTGGAGATGGTTGCGGAGGAGCCTGCCCTGGCGATGCCGAAGTCCGCCACCTTCGCCTCGCCCCTGGCTGCGAGTAGCACGTTCTGAGGCTTTATGTCGCGGTGGACCATGCCTCTGTCGTGGGCCGCTCCGAGCGCCTCGGCGACCTGCGCCCCGAGCCCGGCGGCGTCCGCCGTCTCGAGCGGGCCCTCCCTGGAGATCCTCTCTTTGAGCGTGCCGCCAGGCACGTATTCCATGGCTATGTAAGAGGCTCCTTCTTCCGTCTGGCCCCTGTCGTAGACCTGGACGATGTTCGGGTGGGAGAGTGACGCCGCGCTCATGGCCTCGCGCTTGAAGCGTTCGGCGAACTCATCGTCGCCGGCGTACTGTTTCCTAAGCACCTTCAGCGCCACGTCGCGCCCGAGCACCCTGTCGCGGGCCAGGTAGACCTCGCCCATGCCTCCGCTACCGAGTGGTCGAACCACGTCGTAGCGGTTGTCCAAGACTGTTTTTCTTGCCTCTGACATCCTGCCCTTGGTCCGGCTTCTAAAACGTTACCCGCGACATTCTACACTTCAGGTCGGAACCTTACGAAGGCTGCCTCGAGGAGGATGAGGGTTAGGCAGCGCCATGGTCGGGTATTTTGAAGGTGCCCGGTCGATTGCGATAACAGACTCGGTGGGGCGATGAGGCAGACGACGAGATGGTGGACGCATGTAGGGGTGGGATCTTGGCTACAAGCGGGGTAGAAGAGAACGCGATGCGGCTTCTTGGCGCTTTCTACGACCTCTCAGGAGGGAAGCTAACGGAGCCAGTGCCGATCGGAGGCCCAGAGACGCCAGTACAGGGCGCGGCGCCGAGCGCCGATCTCGACCCTGACTCCCCAGAGTGCGACATCGCGGCCAGGTACCTGGTCGATCAGAAATTCATCGCACCGGCCGATGTCGCGTCCAAGTACGTGATCACCGTCGCCGGCTTTGACAGGGTGAGAGAGATGCGCGGGATAGGCGGTCCTACGGCGCCGGCAGGAAGGAGCAGGATGAGCGACAAAACTCAGCAGCGGCTTCTGACGCTGCTTTCCATAGGGATCTCCATCGGCCTCAGCCAGCCGCTGGCCAGGTTTATAGGGGAGAAGATCCCCGAACGCAGAGGCATAAAGGACGACCTGACCGAGGCTGTCTTGCAAGGGCTGGTCAGGGCGGTGGCGCTCGTGGTGGCCTCCGTGATCGTGCGGGCACTGGCCGCGAGTCGCAGGTAGGCCCCTGGCGAGATCAAAGTGGCTGACGTCTTCGTCGTTGGTTCTATAAACCAGGATTTCGTCCTGAGCGTGGAGCGCCGTCCAGCGCCCGGTGAGACGGTCACGGACGCCCGTCTCGCGACCCACAACGGCGGCAAGGGGGCCAACCAGGCCGCCGCCGCGGCCCTCCTCGGCTCGAGCGTTGCATTCCTTGGCCGCGTCGGCGATGACGGGTTCGGCGGGCCGCTGGTGCGGTCGCTAGCCGATAAGGGCGTCGATACGACCCTTGTGCGGGAGGTTCCCGGTTCGTCCACGGGCGCGGCCTTCATAACCGTCACCCCGGATGGGGAGAACGCGATCACGGTCGCACCAGGCGCGAACCGCCGCCTCACAGCGGAGGACGTGGACGACGCCTCCGGGACCATCGGAGAGGCGCGAGTACTCGTCGCCCAGATGGAGGTCCCGTCCGAGGTCGTCCTGCGGGCCGTAGAGGTCGCGGCAGGGAGCGGGACCCGCGCGCTGGTCAACCTGGCACCCCCGTTCGAGGTTCCGCGGACACTGCTCGAGGAGCTCGATCCCCTGGTGATCAACGAGCACGAGGCGGCCTTCCTCCTCGGAGAGAGGGTAAAAGGTGTAGATGAGGCACTCGATGCCGCCCCGAGGCTCCTGTCCCTGGGGCCAAGATCCGTCGTGGTCACGCTAGGAGAAGACGGCGCCGTGTTCTCGGGCGGCGAATCCGCGCAACACCTTACGGCCCCGAAAGTGAAAATCGTGGATACTACGGGGGCCGGAGACGCGTTCGTCGGGGCCCTGGCCGCAAGGCTTGCCACCGACGCCCCTCTGGAAGACGCGGTTGCGTACGCCGTGCGGGCCGGCGCGGCCGCCGTGACGGAGGCGGGGGCCCAGGGAGCGCTACCGACTCCAGAGATCGTGGAGGCTTTGTAGAACGCAGCGTCAACCTCGTCGGGTAGACCCTGAGAAAAAGACGGGACCGTATGTCTGGAGCGGGTCTGGCTCGAAGCCCGCGCGGTCGAGCAGGCTCTGTAGCTCGTCGGGGTCGAAGAACCTGATGCCGCCCGTGGAGAGTATGCGCTGAAGCCGGCGTCCACGCGGCGTGCCTGCACGCAGTATGCCCATGGTGGCGAGCCGTCCGCCAGGTTCGAGGACCCTACATGTCTCCCGCAGGACACGGGCAGGGTCGCCGAACTCGTTGAGGGAGCCGCCGCAGACCGCGCCCGCGAAAGAGGCGTCGAAGAAAGGAAGATGCTTCGCGTTCGCCCTGACGAAGGAGGGATTCACCCCGTTCCCGCTTGCTCGACGGTCCGCTTCTCTCAGCATGGACGGGGAGATGTCTATTCCGACGGCGATGCCGCTGTCGAGGTTGCCGCTGAGGCTGCGGGTGTAAAGGCCTGCGGAGCAACCCAGGTCGAGATAGCGGCCGCCTCTGACAGGGCGGACGAGGCGTTTGATGATCTCCAGCTCCCGCTCGTTCGGGAAGGGTTCGCCGGTAAGGAAGCTCAAGGAATGTACGCGCCAGAGGGGTTCGTAACCGCGTCCTGCGCCTGGCAGGAAGTTGGTGAGGTTGGCGAGACTATCTGCGCCGGTGCGGGCTTTCAGGAGATCCAGATATCCGTCTCTTATCTTGTAGGTTTCGCCCGTTGCCGGGGAGCGCGCTTCGCCGGCCAGGATCATACCGTCTCTTTCGATACCACCGACGTAGACAAGACCCCTGGTATCCGAGGGACGGGGACACACCATAGAGAGCAGGTTTTTGCGTATCATCTAGCGCCGTCTTCTGTCGCGCAGGCGGTTCAGGCGGGCATCGAAGCCCCTGACGGAGTCGACGAAGGCGCCTGATTCCTCAGGCCTAGGTGCGGCCTTCAGGGCCGGGTAGCCGCCCTCGTGGAAAATCAGTGGTCCCTTGCGGGTATCACCCAGACGGACCTCGACGACCCTGCCGAGGAACAGGTCGTGGTCGCCTCCAAAGTAGATCTCGGCCAGCTCGCAGTCGATCGCCGCGAGTGCGCCGGCCGCAAGCGGCGCCCCCACCGAGCTATAGCCGCCGCCGAGAGAGTGGAGCGCAGGTAGTCCGCTGGAGCGTTCTGGCGAGGCGAAGAGCCTGCTTAGTCCCTCCTGGTCGTCCGCCAGGAGGTTCACCGTAAAAGAGCCTTCCTCCCTGATGCGCTGGTTGATGCGCGCGTCTTTGTGGACGCTCACCAGAAAGAGCAGCGGGTCGAGGGAGACGGAGATCACAGCGTTCGCGGTCATGCCTTCGACCTTCTCCTCCCTTCCGCTCGTCACGACCGTCACGCCGGTAGGATAGTGGCTCATCGCGCTCCGCAGGGCGTCGGCCTCGGCGTCCCTGATCTCCCAGGTATACTCTCGCTTGTCCGTACCGTCAGGTGGCATCCACACCCCTTCTAGCAGGCCGTGCCCTACTGCGCACGCGTGTCTCCCACGAGAGAGCCTCCCGCGCGCAACTCCTGCGGCCACCATCGTCCCACCGTCTCCGTGTCCGAGCCGTACCAACGGCCGAGACGCCTGTTGTGATGGATGCCGTCTACGATCAGGCTCTCCGAACCGGGAAGCACGGCCGCATCTACAGGCACGACCCCGTCTCCAGCCACCCGCCCGTCTTCGACGAACCGCTCGTAACGCTTGCGGACCCTGGGTGATGAGGCGCCGTCGGCGACGGTACCAGCGACCGAGACGTAGCGCAAACCAGCTTCAGCGTGGAGGGCGCCCGGGAAGAGCTCGTTGACGTGGGTTATTGGGGCGAGGCGTGGTTTGTCTGCGACGTTATGAGGTGTGCCTAGTGTGATCAGGGCCTCCACCCTCCTGTGTCCCGAGTAACGCCTGCCTCCGTACGGGGGATCTCCGCCGATATACACCCTGCACGCGAGGCCGCCCGCCGAGTGTCCCACGAGCACCGCCTTTTTCGCCTCGCTCTCGAGCAGCGCCCTGTCCACCGCACTCGCGACTTCGAAGACCAGTTGCCCGAAGCCCCGGAAGTATCCTAGGGTCCAGTCAAGGGGCGTGACGGGGACAATGTGCACTTCGGAGCCGGAGATCTCCTGCAACATGCTCGCGAGGTTGCGGTAACTACCCGGCCACCAGGTAGCCCCACCGACGATCACTATGGGTGCGCCCGACATGCCCGTGAGTATATCCGCCTTCAGGTGAGGCTTGATTGGAGGCCGTCGATCACGAACTGCACGGCGAGCGCGGCGAGTAGAACGCCGAGCACGCGCGAGAGCACGTTGGCACCCGTCTCCCCAAGGAGCCTCATGACGCGTGGGGCGAGCAGCAGGGAGCCCAGGGTCAGAAGCAGGACCACGAGTAACACCACCATGAACAACGCTACCTGGCCCGCACTGCTGCCGCCGGTGAAGAGGAGGACGGTGGTAATACCACCAGGACCAGCGAGAAGCGGGATGGCCAGGGGGAAGACGGAGATGTCCTGCTGGTATTCTTCCTCCTCCTGGTCACGCACGGTCGTGGCGCGCATCCCCGAAGGCCTGGCGAAGACCATGTCTAGCGAGAGCAAGAAAAGCAGCAGGCCGCCGGCGATCCGAAAAGCCGGAAGCCCGATGCCCAGGGCATGGAGCAGTACATCGCCGGCGAGCGCGAATACGTACAGGATGAGGGCGCCAAGCAGCGTGCCCCTTATGGCAGACTCGCGCTTCTGCTTCTCCGAGAAACCCTGGGTGAGCGCGGCGAAGATGGGCGCGAGACCCAGCGGGTCGATGACCACGAGCAACGTCACGAATGCGTTGAATACGAACTCCATCGGAGGAAACTTTACCTCACAGAGAGGAGCCTGCGTCGGGGACGACACGCCACTCGCCCCGCATCGCCCTCGCCCGGGCCATAGTCCCCTTCCC
>JBJMIY010000149.1:0-5591 GCA_045806605.1 Rubrobacteraceae bacterium | reverse complement strand
CCTCGAAGAGCTCGAGTCCGTGCCAGGCCTCCCCGGCCGCGTAGCCCGCGAGGTCCACGCGAGATTGCATAGATAGCAATTCAGCACGCTACGCCCTTTTAGGGCTCCGCTTGTCAGCACGCTTCGGCCCTTTTAGGGCCTCGCTTGTCAGCAAGCCACCTTGGGCTTCGCCAGGCGCCGTGCTGACAAGCCTGCTAAGCAGGCGTGCTGACTCCGTTGCAAGCTGGTAAAGGTAGTGCTAGGCTGCGCGAACGGATGGTCTTTACGCCGCAGGAGAGGCGGAGCGTAGCGACATGAGTCAGCGGACGCCGCGGGCTACTGGCTCCCCGGTCGCGGAAAGACGTCGCATCGTCATCATCACCGGCCTCTCGGGTGCGGGCAAGTCGAACGCGTTGCAGGCCTTCGAGGACGCTGGCTACTTCTGCATAGACAATTTGCCGCCGCGCATGATCCCCGCCGTCATGGAGACGGTCGCGCAGGGGAACGGGGGACCCGACGGGGTGGTCGTGGTCATGGACATCCGGGGGAGGCGGTACTTCGGAGAGGAGCTCGAGGGGAGCCTCGAGGCCGTCGTGGAGGAGAGTGGTTGGGAGCGCCGCATACTGTTCATCGAGTCCGATGACAGGACGCTGGTCAGGCGCTACAAGGAGAGCCGCAGGCCGCACCCGGCAGCCAGGAACGGCGACGTGCTTGCTGCCATAAGGGACGAGAGACGGTATCTCGCGACCCTGCGCGAGAAGGCGGATCTCGTCGTGGACACCTCCGGCTACTCAGCGCTGGACGCCCGTATCAGGTTCAAGAAGCTCGCCGAGTCGTTCTCGAGTCGCCTCACGGTCAGCCTGATCTCCTTCGGCTTCAAGCACGGCACGCCGCTCGACGTGGACACCCTCTTCGACGTGCGGTTCATGCCGAACCCCCACTACGACCCCGACCTGCGGCCGCTCACGGGCCACGACCGGGCGGTGCGCGAAGCCGTGCTCGGGCACAAAGACGCCGGGACGTTTCTGGAGAAGACGACCGAGCTGCTCTCGTTCCTGATCCCGCGCTACGCCGCCGAAGGCAAAACGTACTTTACACTGGGCGTCGGCTGCACCGGCGGCCGGCACCGCTCGGTCGTCATAGTCGAAGAGCTCGCCAGGCAGCTTCGGAAGAGCAAAGCCGAGCTCGACCTCTTCGTGCGGCACCGGGATCTCGAGATCTAGCGTACCTGTCTACTTAGAGGTCCCAGCACCACCTGATGCCCGAGATCTGAACTGTATACTGATCTGTCGTGAGTAGGTACGAAGAGCTACGGGTTGTGGCATTTGGCGGCGGAACTGGTCTGCCGGTGCTCTTGCGGGGCCTCAAGGATCGGGTAGGCGACCTCACCGCCGTCGTAACCGTCGCAGACGACGGGGGCTCGAGCGGGCGTCTGAGACAGGAGCTCGGGGTGGCGCCGCCAGGTGACGTGAGGAACTGCCTTGTAGCCCTCGCTGGGCGCAAGAAGCTCGCCGAGGTCTTCAACTACCGCTTCGAGGGGGAGGGTGACCTCTCCGACCACAGCGTCGGCAACCTCATCATCGCTGCCCTTGCGGACATGGCTGGGGGGTTCTGCGACGGGGTGGAGCAGGCGGCCCGGTTCTTGAGGATAAAGGGCCAGGTCTATCCGGCGGCGACAGAGAGCCTCACGCTTGTGGTCACGCATGCAGACGGAACGCTAAGCCGTGGCGAGTCGGTCGTGCGCGAGGTGGGCAAGGCCGTCGCGAGGGTCGAGGTGGAACCTTCGAGCGCGCCAGCGCCGCCGGGCGTGATCTCCGCCATAGAGCGGGCTGACGTGGTAGTCCTGAGTCCCGGCAGCCTCTTCACCAGCACCATCCCCGCCCTGCTCGGTGCCGGGGTTCGCGAGACGCTCGCGGGCTTCTCGGGACCCGTGGTGTATGCGGCTAACGCCATGACCCAGCCGGGCGAGACCGTGGGCTTCGCGCTCTCCGACCACCTGAGGGCGCTCGAGAGCCACGCGGGGCCTGTGGTCACCGACGTCCTAGTCCACCACGGGAGACTTCCGAAGGAGCTTATCGCCCGCTACGCGGCTGAGGGGGCTGCCCCGGTAGAGGTGGACCGAGAGGAGGTCGAGAAGCTCGGCGTCCGGTTGCACAAGGCCGCTCTGCTTGCGGAAGACGCCGGGGCCGGGGCTCGCCACGACCCAGACAGGCTGGCCGAGGAGGTGTGCGAGGCTGTCCTCGTTCGCCTCTGAGGTAAGGCGCGAGCTTGCCTCCGGCACGACCTCCGGAGCCAGGCCGACCGACCGCTCGGAGCTGGCCGGTCTGCTCGACGCCGGCGGCTTCTGGGACGCGGCAGGGGTGACCTTCCGCACGCAGAGCGCCGCCGTTGCGCGCTCGGTGGTTCGCCTGTGGCGCTCCGAGTTCGGTCTCGAATCACGGCTCTCGCCAGCGGACACGGACCGCTTCGGCCGCGCCCGCTACGCTGTCCGCACGGAGGGCAACGGTGCGATCCAGGCCGCCGAGGAGCTTTCTTTCGTGCGCGCTTCCCGCAGCGCCGGCGACCGGACTGCATACCTGCGCGGAGCGTTCCAGGGCGCGGGCTCGGTGACGAAGCCGGGCGGGCGCGGCGGCTATCACCTCGAGTTCGTGCACCGCGACGAGGACTTTATCAGGCGCGTCGCCGCGTTCTCCCGGGCCCCGTTGCGGGTCGTGCGGCGGCGCGGATGGTGGGTGGCATACACCAAGAGCGCCGATGGGGTGACGACCCTGCTCTCGCAGATGGGCCTCCACGACGCCGTCCTCGAGTACGAGGCCCGCGCCGTCCTCGGCGAGGCGAAGGCGAACGCCAACCGAATAACCAACTTCGATGCGGCCAACGCAGGCCGCACCGCGACAGCCGCCGCCCGCCAGCAGCGCGCGCTCGCAGCCCTCGACCCCCGAGGACTCCCCCCCGCACTCAGAGAGATGCGCGAGCTCCGCCTCGAGCACCCCGATGCCTCACTCACGGAGCTCGCGCGGCTCGGGGGCCTCTCCAAGAGCGCCGCGAACCACCGCCTCAGAAGGCTCGTCAGCCTGGCGGCCGACGAGAGGCATCAGCCCACAGGCTCCAGGCAACAGTAAGACCTGAAGCCTGATTGCTTGTTAATTTCCCGGCTTTTGGGTACAACAGGGAGCAACCAAAGCAAACGACAGACAGGAGTAATCGTGGCTGTGAGGGTAGGCATAAACGGGTTCGGTCGTATTGGCATGCTCACCGCCAAGGCGGCCATAGAGCGTAGCGACGACGACGTCCAGATCGTCGCTGTCAACGATCTGATGCCGATGGAGAGCCTCGCGCTCCTCTTCAAGCGCGATACCGTCCACGGCATCTGGCCCGAGGGCGTCGAGCTAGACGGCAACATCCTGCGCGTCGGCGACCGCGAGATAAAGACCTTCGCGGAGAGGGACCCCGCCGAGATCCCCTGGGGCGACGTCGGCGCTGACATAGTCGTCGAGTCAACCGGCGTGTTCACGGACGGCCAGAAGGCAGCTGCCCACATCGAGGGCGGCGCGAAGAAGGTGATCATCTCCGCCCCCGCCAAGAACGTGGACGCAACCTTCGTCTTCAAGGTCAACCACGAGAGCTACGACCCCGAATCCGACGACGTCGTCTCCAACGCGAGCTGCACCACCAACTGCATCATCCCTATGGTGAAGGTGCTTCAGGACAACTTCGGCGTCGAGTCCGGCTACATGACCACCGTGCACGCCTACACCAACGACCAGAGCCTGCTCGACGCGGCGCACAAAGACCCCAGGCGGGCCAGGAGCGCCCCCAACAACATAGTCCCGACCTCGACGGGCGCTGCAAGGACTGCGGGTGTGATCTACCCCGAGCTGCAGGGCAAGGTGGATGGCATGTCCATGCGCATCCCCGTCCCTGACGGCTCGATCACGGACTTCGTGGCGCAGGTTTCGCAAGAGGTCTCAGCAGAGGAGGTCAACGACGCTTTCAGGCAGGCTGCGGACGGCGAGCTCTCCGACATCCTGGAGTACTCCGATGCGCCGATAGTCTCCAGCGACATCGTCGGCAACCCGGCAAGCTGCGTCTTCGACTCTCTCCTGACCATGTCCAACGGCGACACCGTCAAGGTGCTCGGCTGGTACGACAACGAGTGGGGCTACTCGAACCGCACCGTGGACCTCGCCCAGTACATAGGCGAGAGGCTGTAGAGCACGCTTCGGCTTCGCCTCAGCTTGTCAGCACGCTCCAGCCTTCGGCTTCCGCTTGTCAGCACGGCGCCTGGCTTCGCCAGACGCCTTGTCAGCACGTCCCCTGTTCCAGGGGACTTCTCAGCACGCCGCCTTGGGCTTCGCCAGGCGGCTTCTCAGCTTTCTCTCAGCACAGAGTGAAAGCTGAAGTGCTGACAAGCTGACGACCGAAGGGAGGCAGCGTGCTAAGAAGGGAGGAGCCATCGACAAACGTAGCGTCAGGGATCTCGACGTAAACGGAAAACGAGTTCTCGTGCGCGTGGACTTCAACGTGCCCGTCAAGGATGGGCGCGTGACGGACGACACGCGCATCCGGCGAGCACTGCCAACGATTCGGTATCTACTCGAAGAGGGGGCGCGCCCGATCCTGATCTCCCACCTCGGGAGACCCAAGGGCGAGCCCGACCCGCAGTATGCGATGGACCCGGTGGCAAAGAGGCTGGAAGAGTTACTTGGCGAGCCCGTCCTCAAGCTCGATGCTGCCGTCGGACCCGAGGTCGAGAAGGCGCTCGACGAGTGGGATGGCAGAGACGTCGTGTTGCTCGAGAACTCGCGCTTCTATCCCGGCGAGACGAAGAACGACTCCGAGTTCTCCGAGCAACTGGCCTCTCTTGCCGACCTCTACGTGGACGACGCGTTCGGGGCGGCCCACCGCGCGCACGCCACCACCGTCGGGGTCGCCGAGAGGCTCCCGGCCGCCGCGGGACTCTTGCTCGAGGAGGAGGTGGACTACCTCGACGGGCTTCTCAAAGATCCCGCGCGACCTTTCGTCGCTATCCTCGGAGGAGCCAAGGTCTCGGACAAGCTCGGTGTCATAGAGAGCCTGCTCGGTGTGGCTGACACCCTCCTCGTCGGCGGCGCCATGTGCTTCACGTTCTTCAAGGCGCAGGGTTACGAGGTGGGCAAGTCCCTCGTCGAGGACGACTACCTGGAGGAGGCGAAGCGCCTCATGGACGAGGCGGGGGAGAAGCTCGTGCTCCCGGTAGACGTGGTCGTCGCGGACGAGATGGAGGAAGGCGCGGAGGCCGAGGTCGTCAGGGTGGACGAGATACCACCGGACAAGATGGGGTTGGATATCGGGCCGCGCACCGTGGAGCTCTTCGAGGAGCATATTCTGGCCGCGAAAACCATATTCTGGAACGGCCCGATGGGGGTATTCGAAATAGACGCCTTCGCCAGGGGCACGGAGGGCGTCGCGCGCGCCGTCGCAAAGGCGAGCGAGAGGGGCGCGACGAGCGTCATCGGGGGCGGTGACTCGGTCGCGGCTGTAAGGAAGCTCGGCCTCGAGGACGAGATGAGCCACATCTCCACCGGAGGCGGGGCGAGCCTCGAGTACGTGGAGGGGAAGGAGCTGCCCGG
>JBJMIY010000148.1:0-3953 GCA_045806605.1 Rubrobacteraceae bacterium | reverse complement strand
ATCCTCGCGCCGATCTTCGCCGCGATAGGACTTTTCATCGGGGCTGGGATACTGCACCTGCTGGTGATGCTGATCGTCGGGTCGCGCAACTCCGGCTTCGAGGCAACCTTCCGGGTCGTGGCCTATGCGGCGGTGACGAGCCTGGTGAGCTGGATACCGTTTATCGGTGCGATTCTCAGCCTGTATGGTATCTACCTGGGGATAGTAGGAATCCGGGAGGTGCACAACACCACCACCGGCAAGGCCGCCCTTGTAGTCCTGATACCGGCCGCCGTTCTTTTGCTCATCCTTCTCTTGCTAGTTGCCGTTATCGGAGCGGTCATCTTCGGTGCCATGAACCAGTAACCTACGTCCCGGGGCCGGTGCGTGCTGTGGCGCACCGGCCCCGGCGCTTCTCTCGATGGCCGCCCGGTTCCCCGAACCGGAGAGTCCTCCACGCTGCCCTGCTGGTTAGCTAGCCGTGTGCCGGATGGCTATACTAGCGCTGTTTAGTTAGAAGGGAGCTCAAGTGACGCATACGGTCACTCTGATACCGGGCGATGGAATAGGCCCGGATCTGACGGATTCTGTCAAAGAGGTCATCGGCGCCCTCGACGTGGACATCGAGTGGGAGATTGCCGAGGCCGGCGAGACGGTGATGGACCGGGAGGGGACGCCGCTCCCCGAGTCTGTGCTCGAGTCCATCCGTCGCAACAAGGTCGCCCTGAAAGGCCCGCTCACCACGCCGGTAGGCACCGGGTTCCGCTCGGTGAACGTTGCCCTGAGGAAGGAGCTCGACCTCTACGGAAACATCAGGCCGAGCCTGAGCCTGCCTGGTATAGATCTTCCGTACAAGAATATAGATCTCGTAATCTACCGCGAGAACACCGAGGACCTCTACGCGGGCGTGGAGCACACCGTCGGCAAGCACGCGGCCGAGTCGATCAAGATCATCACGCGCGAGGGGACCGAGCGCATCTGCCGGATGGCCTTCGAGCGCTCGAAGGAGCAGGGCCGCAAGCACATCACTGTCGTCCACAAGGCCAACATCATGAAGTACACCGACGGCCTCTTCAGGGACGTCTTCTTCGAGGTCGCCGAAGAGTACGAGGACGACTTCGAGGAGATAGACGACCGCATAGTGGACAACATGGCAATGCAGCTCGTCATGAAGCCGAACCTCTACGACGTGCTGGTCTGCCCCAACCTCTACGGCGACATCCTCTCCGACCTGTGCGCCGGGCTCACGGGAGGCCTTGGCGTCGCGCCGGGGGCGAACATAGGAGAGGAGATCGCCGTCTTCGAGCCGGTGCACGGCTCGGCTCCCAAGTACGCCGGCCAGAACCGCGCCAACCCGCTGGCCACCTTGCTGTCGGCGAAGAACATGCTATACCACCTCGGCTACAACGAGGAGGCGGACCGCATGCAAAGGGGCATAGAGGCGGCGCTCAAGAACCCCGAGACGCGCACCAAGGACCTGGGGGGATCGGCGGGCACGAAAGAGTTCACGCAGGCTATCGTCGCGAACCTCTAGACGAGAGGGCGGCTCCCGGGCCGGTGCGCATCGCTTTCTTCACTGAGACCTTCTTGCCGGCGACGGACGGTGTAGTGACCAGGTTGCGTTACACCATCGAAGAGCTCGCGAAGACGGGCGACGACATGCTCGTCGTCGCACCCAGGTACCCTGACGGTGGCCCCGACTCCTACGCTGGTGCCCCAATATACAGGGTGCCGGGCGTGCCTTTCCCGCCTTATCCCAGGATAAAACTCTCCTTCGCGCATCCTGGCGTGGGCCGTGCTCTCTGGCATTTCGGGCCGGACCTGATCCACGCAGTCAACCCCTTTATTCTGGGTCCGGGCGGGATCTACTACGCCAGAAGGCTGGAGGTGCCCCTGGTAGCCTCGTACCATACCAACGTCGCAGCCTACGCCCGCTACTACAACCTCAACTTCTCGTACAACGCCGCGCGCTGGTGGACCAGGCAGCTCCACAACCGGGCGGAGATCAACCTCTGCACTTCTGTGGCAACAATGGACTACCTCCTCAAGGAGGGCGTGAAGCGGATACGCCTGTGGCCTCAGGGGGTGGACGCCAGGCGCTTCCACCCGGATAAGGCCTCCCAGGCATGGCGTGAGAGGCTCTCCGACGGGTACGCTTCGGAGAGACTATTGCTCTACGTCGGCCGCCTCGCGCCTGAGAAGGGCATCGAGCGGCTCAAGGCGATCCTGACGGGCGTGCCGGGAACCAGGCTCGCGTTCGTTGGCGACGGTCCGGCAAGGACTGATCTCGAACGCGAGTTCGGCGGCACCGCCGCGGTCTTTACCGGGGTCTTGCAGGGCGAAGAACTCGCCTCCGCCTACGCTTCAGCGGACGCCTTCCTCTTCCCCTCGACAACCGACACTCTGGGCCTTGCGATGCTCGAGGCCCTCGCCTCCGGCCTGCCGGTTATAGCCGCGCGCGGCGGCGCCTCCCACGAGATCGTCAGCGACGAAGAGAACGGACTACTCTACGAGGCTACTTCAACGCCGTCGCTCGTCTCCGCCGTGCGCCGCCTGTTCTCCGACGAAGGCTTCCGCGCCGCGCTGGCGCGCCGGGCGCGCGAAACGGCAGAGAAGCGCGACTGGGAATCCTCGACCCACACCTTGCGCGGGTACTACGAGGAGGCTATGGGGCGGCGATGAGCACCAAGGGCGCAAAACTCAAGCGTGGCGGAGTCCACTTCTCGAAGTTCACCGTCGTCGGGCTCTCGAACGCCGCGGTAGACATCGGGACGCTCAACCTGTTTCTGTGGCTCGCGCCTACGCGGGACCCCTCTGTGCTCGCGCTCTACAATGGGGTCGCCCTAGTGCTCGCGAACCTCAACAGCTATTTCTGGAACACGCGCTGGACCTTCCGCCACAGGGCGAAGCGGCGCGACGCGAGGCAGAGGATCCTCTTCACCGTACAGGCATTCTTCAACATCTGCGTGAGCAACGGGTTGTTCTACGCGCTGGTCCATCCCGTCCTCATCTACACCGACGTTCCGGCGTATCTCGTTGGGAACGTGGCCAAGCTCATCTCCGTGGCGGTAGCCTCGACGCTGAGCTTTTTCGTCCTCAGGTACCTGGTCTTCTCCCGCAAACGGCGCTTCGGCGGGCGCTTGTAAGAGCCAGGTCAGCGTGCTAAATTAATCCGGCACGCGAGAGCGACGCGGACGTAGCTCAGCTGGTAGAGCATCACCTTGCCATGGTGAGGGTCGCGGGTTCGAATCCCGTCGTCCGCTCTGGCCGCAGGGCGACTGGCGGCATGGCCGAGTGGTTAGGCAAGGGTCTGCAAAACCCTGTACCCCGGTTCGATTCCGGGTGCCGCCTCTCGGCGCGGAACACAGAGGGCGATTAGCTCAGGGGGAGAGCGCTTCCTTGGCGCGGAAGAGGTCAGTGGTTCGAATCCACTATCGCCCACTCCAGTAAACCTGTTAGGTAAGCGGAGAACTCTGCATAGTGAAGAGCCCTCGGTGAAAACCGGGGGCTTCCTTACATCAACGCGGCGCTACGCCTCGGAGGCGTCTTCGTCCTGATCTTCGGGCACATCCCCTTAAAGTACGTCTTCCATGGCGCGGTCAGTTGGGTCGCCCACGCCGGGTATGAGGTGCGAGTAAGTGTCGTCTCGGATCCTGTTTGCCCCGCTTCCCTCACGTTGACGAAGGGCTTCGCACGGGCTCTCCTGCGGGGTCTAACTCCTGTGGACCTTCGGGTTCTCGAGGACTTGGCTCATCTTCTTGCGTTCCTGCGCCCGAGGTGTAATCCAGAGAAGGGCTCCACGCTACTACTACTACTACTACTCGGCTCGGACATTTTTGCTCGATTCTATTCCCGACTCCTAGAGTCTAGGAGTCGAAGTAGTCTGCTAGGTCGAGGCGGGGGAGGCGTGCGGGGTCAAGGAGGATGTCCATGGTCGTGATCTTCCCGTTGTGCACCGTGAGGGCTGCCATCGC
>JBJMIY010000147.1:0-2538 GCA_045806605.1 Rubrobacteraceae bacterium | reverse complement strand
CTGTAAACTTGCCGCTCCGGTGGCAGGGACTGGTATATTTGGGCTGTCCTGTCCGCGATCGGAGACAAGGGTGGCCGCCAAAAAGCTCGTCGTCTCGACGTACCTCCAGTACATCCTGATCGCCGTGGGCTTCTTCTTGCTGGTTGTCTTCGTCCGGCAGCTCAGTGGTGTTCTGCTGACGTTCCTCATGGCCGCCATCCTGGCCTACATCCTCAACCCGGTGGTGCGTCGACTCGAGCAGCTGCGCGTTCCGAGGGTCGTGGCGGTGCTGGGTGTGTTCGTCGTGCTCCTTCTCGCCGTCGCCGCCGCGCTCCTCGTGCTCATCATCCCCGCCATCGAACAGGGACAGACCCTGGTCCAGAATCCCGACGCCGTCATACGGCGGGCGAACGCGCTTCTGGGTCGCGCGCATCAGGTGCCCTACGTGGGCCAGCGCATCTCCGAATTGGACGAGCAGGAGATCACACAGCTCCTCCAGAGCAACGCTCCCTCCGCCGGGCAGGTGCTCCGGGGAGCCACGGGCTTTATAGGCGGTATCTTCGGCGTCTTCGGCACCGTGTTGAACCTGGTGCTGATGCTCATAATCTCCATCTACCTCCTCCTCGACCGGGAGAGGGTCACCCGTGCCACGCTTCAAGCGGTCCCGGAGATGGTGCGCGACCACGCCGTCGAGCTCTTCCACGCTGTCGAGAGAACCCTGATCCGGTATCTCAAGGGACAGTTCGTCCTCTGCGCGATAATGGGCGTCATAGGCTGGGCCATAGCTTTCTTCGTCATCGGACGGTACTCGCTCGTGATCGGGCTGTGGGTCGGCCTGACGGAGATCATCCCCGTCCTCGGGGCCTTCCTCGGCGCCGTCCCGGCGGTTCTGGTCGCGCTCATCGTGCCAGGAGGGGGTTTCGTCAAGGCCCTGATAGTCGCCGGCCTCTTCCTCGTCGCCCAGCAGCTTGAAGGCAATGTCCTGGTGCCGAGGATCCAGGGCGGCTCGGTGGGCGTGCACCCTCTGTGGGTCCTCTTCGCCACCCTCGCGGGGACAGCCCTCTACGGCCTCGTCGGCGCGATCTTCGCCGTCCCCCTGGTCGCCATCATCGCCGCCACGCTCCGCTACCTGCGTGGCACCGTGATCTTCGAGCGCTGGGGCAAGCCTCCCGTCGTCCCTGTGGCCGAGGAGAGGGAGGTACTGGCGGTCGAGACTTCGCCCTCTGCGTCGGTGGCTACCGGTGGTTCGGAGGAGCGGGAACCGGGTAAAGGAATGGAGCCTTGAGCCTTCCGCACCGCGAGCCGCGCGAACCGTTCTCCCTTAAAGACGCCCTCCGCCAGCTCTTGCACCCGCTCGTCCGGCTGCTCTCCGCCCTGCGAGTGCGCCCTGACACGCTCACCGTCCTGGGCTGGACGCTCTCGGTCGGCTCCGCCGTGCTGTTCGGGCTCGGATACACCCGAATCGCGGGCGTGGTGATGCTCCTCGGGGGCCTCTTCGACGCCCTCGACGGCGCGGTCGCCCGCGAGTCGAACCGGATGAGCGACTTCGGCGCCTTCCTCGACTCGACCCTTGACCGGCTCTCCGAGGCGACCATCTTCGTCGGCATAATCTTCTTCTACGCCGCCGCTGCCCGACCCTACGAGGCCCTCCTCGCCGGCGTCGCCATGACCTTCTCCCTGCTCACCTCATACGCCCGCGCGCGCGCCGAAGGACTGGGTATGGAGTGCCAGGTGGGCCTGCTCGAGCGAGCCGGCAGGGTCGTGATCCTCTCGGCCTTCTCGATCGCGGGGCTGCTGACGGTCGGCCTCGGCCTGGTCGCCGCCGGTGCCCTGATAACTACAGCCCAGCGCATACTCCACGTCCGTCGTGCCACCCGCGGGTAAGAGGGAGCGTGCCCCCCGCACGCCACGCGACCCGGCCAGCGAGTACCGCGCCAAGGTCGCGCACGAGCTCTCCCGCCTGTCCCGGCTGATCAAGGAGTCAGGCCACCCGGCCCCGCTCGGAGATCCAGCATCAGGGGTGATGCTGGTCGTCGAGCAACCGGTCGGCCCCCGGGTCACGCAAGCCCTCCAGCGCAGCCTGAATACCGTGGGACTCCCCGAAGCTTATGTGACCTACGCCTCCACGGGCCTGCTCGCCCAGGAGATCCTCGCCGCCGAGCCCCACGCCCTCGTCGCCGTCGGCCCCGGCGCGGTCCGCGAGATAGACGCGCTCGAACACCCCCTCGCGCAATGCCCCTTCTCGACAGCCGAGAGCGGCGCGTGGTTCGCCTGGACAAAGGGCACGGCAGGACTCAGCCTGCCCGCCCTCGCCCCCGCCCTCGAAGACGACGCATCCAAGCGGCGCTTCTGGCGGGCCTTCCTCACCCTCAGGAGCGTCGCTACCGAACCACGAATCTGACCCTTTCAGAGATGCCAAGGCTTGCTGAAGGCCGTTCTCGATAGGTGGTAGATGCCTGGCTACCCAGGTGCGGTCAGGATCTCAAGATCTCGAGATACACAGCCTCGGTCTGGGGCGATGGGAGCACGCCGAGCTCCTCTGACAAGAGACGTCTGCAA
>JBJMIY010000146.1:0-7737 GCA_045806605.1 Rubrobacteraceae bacterium | reverse complement strand
CGGACTCCCGTCGGGCCTCCTCTTCGCTCACGAGCTCGGCGAGCATCCTCTCCCTCTCTGCCGCCGCGGCCCATAGCTGGTCCCTGTTGGCGTCGGCTTCGGCCGCGCGGGCGGCGTCCCGCCTGCGCCAGTCCTCGATGTGTTCCTCGACCCGCCCCACGATCCTCTCGATCATTGACGCGCGCTGCTCTCCCATCCGTACCTCCAGATCTGCTACTCCGCCATCGGTACAGTCATCTTACCCGGGCATCGCCTCGGGTGAGTCCAGCGCTGTGAGGTGGAAAGGGTCACCGGGGTCGGAAATTGATCTAATTTCTTCAGGCGAAAATTCCCGGGAGCTAGTATTGTAGGTTTCGCCAGAGGATCGGCAGGAGGTCAATTTTGGAAGATGCCCTGGTCGTTTCCCGTCTACAGTTCGGGTTCACCGCGACGTACCACTACCTCTTCCCGATGTTCACCATGGGGCTCGCCCTGCTCATCCTGGTGTTGAAGAGCGTTTTCTTGCGCAACGGCAATGAGCTCTACAACGTGGCGGCGCGCTTCTGGGGCAGGATCTTCGCCATCACCTTCGTTGTGGGCGTCGTCACCGGCATCCCCCTCGAGTTCCAGTTCGGGACCAACTGGGCCGCCTTCTCCGAGTTCTCCGGGGACATAATCGCCCAGACGCTGGCGATGGAGGGGGCTTTCGCCTTCTTCCTGGAGTCCGCGTTTGTGGGGGTGTTCCTCTTCGGTGAGCGCCGGTTCGGGCAGCGGGTTCACTGGTTCTCGGCGCTCATGGTCTTCGTGGGGACCTGGTCCTCAGGTTACTTCATCATCACGACGAACGCCTGGATGCAGAACCCGGTCGGCTATCATATGCTCGAGAACGGAAACATAGTGCTCGACGACTACTGGGCCGTCCTGCTCAACCCGTGGATGGTCTGGCAGTACCTCCACAACATGGGCGGCGCCGTGGTGTGCGGAGCCTTCGTGATGGCGGGTCTGGGGGCCTTCTACCTCCTCGCGCGCCGGCACGAGGAGTACGGTCGTGTCTTCCTCAAGGTCGGCGTCATAGCGGGCGTGATCGCCAGCCTCTGGAAGCTGTTCCCGACCGGCCACTTCTCCAGCGAACAGGTCGCCGAGAAGAAGCCCGTCGCCCTCGCAGCTATGGAAGGGCAGTTCGAGACGGAGAGGGGAGCGGGCATAATCCTCATCGGACAGCCGGACGTGGAGAACCGGCGCATCTACAACCCGATCGTCCTCCCTCGCGCATTGAGCTACCTGATCTACCAGAACTGGAACGCCGAGGTGAAGGGCCTCGAGGCCTTCCCGGAGAGGAACTGGCCGGACAATATCCCGCTGCTCTACTACTGTTATCACGTCATGGTGGGTCTGGGTACGATCTTTATAGCCATTATGGTCGTGGCGGCGTTTTTGCTGTGGCGGAGCAGGCTCTACGGGTCGCGCTGGATGCTCTGGATCCTGATGCTCGCCATGCCTTTCCCGTTTATCGCCAACACCGCCGGTTGGTTGGTAGCCGAGCTCGGGAGGCAGCCCTGGCTCGCCTACGGCTTGCTTCGAACCTCGGAGGGCGTCTCTCCTCAGCTTTCCTCTGGCAACGTGCTCTTCACGCTCATAGGATTCGCGGGCATGTATCTCATCATTGGCCTCCTCTACATCTTGCTGATCGTGCGCGAGGTAGATCACGGCCCACGGCCCGAGGCAGGAGAGATGACCGAGGGACAGACAGCCTGAGGAGGTCGCCGTGGAGACGTTCTGGTTCATAGCGGTAGCGTTCATGATCACCATGTATTCCCTTCTGGACGGATTCGACCTCGGCGCGGGGGCGATCCATCCCTTCGCCGCCAGAGACGGCCGGGAGCGGCGGGCGATCATACGCGCCATCGGGCCCGTGTGGGACGGCAACGAGGTCTGGCTGATAGCGGCCGGCGGCACCCTGTTCTTCACTTTCCCGCGCCTCTACGCCTCCGGCTTCTCGGGGTTCTACCTGCCCCTGATCATGGTGCTCTGGCTCCTGATGATCCGGGGCCTCTCCATCGAGCTGCGCGGGCACATAGAGAGCCCCCTCTGGGCCTCGTTCTGGGACGCGATGTTCTTTATCGGGAGCGCTCTGCTGGCCGTCTTCTACGGTGCCGCTCTCGGTAACATCGTGCGCGGCGTCCCGCTGGATCAGAGCGGCTACTTCTTCCAGCCTCTGTGGACGGACTTTAGCCCCTTCTCCCGGACGCCAGGCATCCTGGACTGGTACACAGTCCTTATCGGGCTACTTGCTCTGACGACGCTCGTCGTCCACGGTGCGAACTTCATCGCTTTGAAGACCGAGAACGAGCTGAACGCCCGCTCACGCCGCATCTCGCGCCTCTTCACCTACGCCACCATCTTGCTCACCGCCCTGGCTACGCTGGTCACGTTCTGGGTGAGCCCCTGGCTGCTCCGGAGCTTCAACGAGCGGCCCTACGGGTACGTTCTCCCGCTCGTCGCCATAGCCGGGCTCGCCGGGATGGTCTACTTCAACCTGCTGAGGAAGGACAGAGCTGCATTCCTCTCCTCCGGCGCCTACATTGCCGGGATGCTGGCCAGCACTGTCTTCGCCGTCTACCCCAAGGTGCTACCCGCCGTCAACCCCGAGAACAGCCTCACGATCCACAACGCGGCCGCCTCGGACTACGGCCAGGCGGTGGGCCTCGTCTGGTGGAGCATCGGCATGGTGCTCGCGGCGGTGTACTTCATCGTCATCTACCGCCTCTTCCGCGGCAAGGTAAGCCCGGAGGACGAGGGATACTAGCCAGGGTGTCTTCGGCGCGCCGGGTACCGGACTCGCCAGGCGCATCGATGAAGCCGACCCGAGCACAATACGGCTACTTCCTGGTATACAGGTAGCCGTGGTACCGGTGGGCGTAGCCACGGTTTTTCTACTTGCGCTACTCACTGCTGTAGCCACCGGGCTGGGCGCGCTGCCGTTTGCCTTCGCCAAGCACCCGACCCGCAGGTGGCTCGGTGCCTCCAACGCCGTCGCCGCCGGGCTCATGCTCGCGGCGAGCTTCGGCCTGATCTACGAGGGCGTGAACCACGGCCTCTTTCGTACGCTTGCTGGCGCGCTCCTCGCTCTGGGGGTTATCGCTGCCGCGCGGCGAGGTCCTGATCCGGTGAGGCGGACCCTGAAGCGCACTTCCGGGTAGAATTAGCCGGCCTTGACGAGTCTGGATCACGACAGTCCGAAACCCTTCCTGCTGCTGGTGCTCGACGGCATCAGGCCGGACGTCCTGCGCGCCGCCATCAGGGATGGCGAGGCCCCCACGCTAGGCGCTCTGGCCGAGAGGGGGGAGGCGGTCTGGGACGCGGCCTCCGTCTTCCCGAGCATCACGCCCGCCGCGACCGCGGCGATAGTCACGGGAGAACACCCCGCAGGGAGCGGCATCTACGGCCACGCCTGGTACAACGAGGCCGAGGACCAGATAGTCATCTACGGCGCGATGACGGAGACCGTGATCACTAGCGGCCCCCTGCAAGTGCTACACAACAACGTCTGGCGTATGAACCGCGACGACCTCTACGCGGACACCATCTTCGAGAGGCTGCACGAGATCGGCGTGGAGGGCGCTTGCGTGAACTTTCCGATCCGGCGCGGTCCGTACCGGCATCGCGTGCGGATGAAGTCGCTCGAGAGCATGGCAAACGTGGGGGAGCTGCTCGACACCACGGTCAGCGGGCCCAGGGAGTACTACATGGGGGACCTCTTCTACAGCCGCGATCTGGGCCTGCACGGGAGGAAGGGGAGCGGCGGGCTGCGGCGTCAGGTTGGCATGAACGACGAGTACGCTGCCAGGGTAGGGGCCGCGCTGCTCAAGGAGAAGGCGGAGCCCTTCACCCTGGTGTACTTCTTCGAGGGCGACTCCCTCGCCCACCATGAGGGGCTCGCCGCCCAGAGGCGGTACGTCGGCGCGCTGGATGGGTATGTGAAGGGGATGCTCGAGGCCGGAGGCGGCCTCGAGCGGGTGATCGAGGAGTACGCGGTGCTGGTTGTCTCGGACCACGGTCACACGCAGCTCCTGCCCGAGCGGCGCTACGTGCGGCTCGACGGCATCATGGGCGAGCGGACCGCGACAGGGGCCCGCGCGCGCTTGCGGCCGAAGGTCGGGGTCCTGGTAGTGCCCAACGGGCGCGCGGCCCTCGTGTACCTCAAGGGAGGAGTGGACCGCGGACGGGTGATAGATGACCTTCTCGGCCGCCGCGGCGTGGACCTTGCGACGTATGAGGAGGCGGGGTGGGTCGTAGTCAGGAAACCCGGTCGCAAGCTACGGTTCAGGCCTGGCGCAGGGCAGAAAGATCCCGCCGGACGCTCCTGGGAGCTGGTGGGCGACGCAGGCGCTCTCGACCTGAGGGTCTCCTCGGAGACCCTGGTTTATGGTGAGTACCCGGACGCCCTGGAACGTCTGTGGGGTAGCGTGCGGTCGTCCCGGGCCGGGGACGTCGTCCTCTCGGCGTCGCCCGGTTACACCTTTGGCGAGGTCAACGGTAACTTCCACAAGCAGAGCGACCACGGATCTCTGCATGCGGATGACTCCAACGTCTTCTCTATAGGCCTCGGGCTTCCGGCCCCACGCCGCATCACCGACGTCGCCCCTACAATTCTGGACCACTTCGGTGCGGGTACCGCCGGCGGGGCGAAGGTCGCCGAGGGCCGTGTCCTCTAGCCGCGACGACGGCGCCTCAGGCGCAGAAGAGACGCGGGGTCTCCAACCCCGCTACCGGCGGGCGTTCGGATGCGTCACGTGGCTGTACATGGCCATCCTGACCTTCCTCGCCGCGGCGTTCCTCCTCTTGCTGCCCTTCCGGTACGTCGGCAGCGGGGAAGTATACAAGCTCCTCGGCGGGCTCTCGTTCTTCGGGCTCGTCCTGATCGTGCCCGGCACGGCACTCGCCGCCGCCCTTGGCGCACGCACCTACCGTTCCCAGCGCCGCAGTGGCACCCGAGTTGGTTCGAGCATAGGCGCCATCGTCGGCTGGTTGAGCTTCTTCGCCCTCGCCTGGCTAACCGGACTCGTGGGCCCTTCCGCAGCCTCTGTGGGTCCGATCTCTTACGCTTTCCCACTACTCGCGCTCGTAGCGGCGGGCCTCGTGCTGTACGCGCTGTTCTCCACACACGCGGACCTCGACCGCCGCCGCAACCTGGTCCTCGCCGGCGCGGCGCTCGCGCTGGTCGCGGGCCTGGTCATGCTCATTGCGGACTTCGAGCCGCTCGCCATAGTCGGGGCGCTGATCTCGACCGTCGCTGCCGCGCTGGCCGGGTGGGTCGCGGGCGTCGGATACTCGCGCGCCGGAGGGGACGACATGATCCCACCCGGCGCCGTCCGCCGCCGAAGTAGCGTTCCCGACAGGCGGCGCGAACGGCCTCGCGGGAGCTAGTAGAGACCCCGGCGCGATATAATCTGTCGGATGTCAGAGAATGGTTATCCCGACCGCTCGCACCTCCCTACTTCCTCCGGCGTCTACATCTTCAAGGACGCCGAAGGTACGGTGCTCTACGTCGGAAAAGCGAAGAACATAAGGAGCCGGGTGGCGAGCTACTTCACCCGCTCCGGCGACGGGCGCCCGAAGATAGCAGAGCTGCGGGGGCGTGTGAGGCAGATAGACTTTATCGCGACCCGGACGGAGACCGAGGCGCTCGTCCTGGAGGCGAACCTGATAAAGCGTCACCGTCCGCGCTTCAACGCTTCGTTGCGCGACGACAAGAGCTACCCTTATATCGTGGTCACTCTGGGCGACGAGTACCCTCGGGTCTTCGCTACGCGCGCCTCCCACGACCCGCGCCACCGCTACTTCGGGCCGTTCCCGAGCGCGGGAAGCGTCCACGCGACGCTCGACGTGCTCAACAAGACTTTCCCCTTCCGCAAGTGCAGGGGCCCCGAGCCGGGCCGCAGGAGCGGGGTGCCGTGCCTGAACTACCACATCGGACGCTCGGTGGCGCCGTGCATCGGGGCGGTCACCAAGGAGGAGTACGACGCCATCATCGCGGACGTCATCGCCTTTCTGGAAGGAAGGGTGGACGGTTTGATCCGGGAGCGCGAGGCCGCGATGCGCGAGGCAGCCAAGGATATGGACTTCGAGCGGGCGGCGAAGCTGCGGGACGAGCTCTCCGCCCTGCAACACGTCCGCGACCGCCAGCAGGCGACGATCGCCTCCGAGGATTCCTTCGATGCGGTGGGCGCGCATGCGGAGGGCGAGTCGGCGTGCATCCAGATCTTCGCCGTGCGCGACGGCCAGATCGTGAACCGCGACTCGTTCCTCCTGGATAACTACGGCGAGGCCCCGGCCGAGAGCGTGGCGCTCTCCTTCATCCCGCAGTACTACGACACCGCAGCCGTCCCCCGAGAAGTGCTGGTACAGTCTGAGGGTTCGGAGGAGGACTTGGGAACGATCGCCGAACACCTCTCCGGGCTGCGAGGAGCGCGGGTGGAGGTTCGCCGCCCTCAACGAGGCGACAAGCGGCGCATCCTGGAGATGGCCGTCCGCAACGCGGCGCTCGGGCTTGAGCATGAGCGGGTGATGGAGGAGGCGCGGCGCAGCAGGGTCGCCTCGACGCTCGATGGGCTGCGGGAGGAGCTCGCGCTGCCGAAGCTGCCCGTGCGGATAGAGTGCTACGACATCTCCAACACGATGGGGACCAACTCGGTCGCCTCGATGGTCGTCTTCCAGGGCGGCCGGCCTGCGAAGGAGGAGTACCGGCGGTTCAGGATCCGGACCGTCGAGGGCGCCGACGACCCCGCGAGCATGGCTGAGGTGATCCGGCGCCGCCTCGAGAGACTCAGGCAGGAGGACGAGAAGTTCCTGCCCGCCCCCGACCTGATCCTGCTCGACGGCGGCAAGGGCCAGTTATCCGCCGTGACCCCTGTCTTCGAGGAGTTCAATGTCGGCGAGGATCTCCCCGACATCCCGCTACGCTCGCTCGCCAAGCGCGATGAGGAGGTCTTCGAGCCGGGCCGCCCTGAGCCGGTTAGGCTTGAACCCAACTCGCCGGAGCTCCACCTCCTCCAGCGCGTCCGTGACGAGGCCCACCGCTTCGCGAATACCTATCATCGTAAGCTGCGAGGACAGGCCATGACCGCCTCCGTCCTCGACGAGCTCCCCGGCGTAGGCCCGACGCGCAAGAAGAAGATCCTGGACCACTTCGGCACTCCCGAGGCGTTCCTGGACGCCTCCCTCGAAGAGCTCGAGGCCGTGCCAGGCCTCCCCGGCCGCGTAGCCCGCGAGGTCCACGCGAGATTGCATAGATAGCATTTCAGCACGCTCCGCCTTCGCTTCTCAGCACGCCGCCTTGGGCTTCGCCAGGCGGCTTCTCAGCTTCTCTCTGCACTGACTAGCTGAAAAGCTGAGAAGCGAGGGCCTTCTAAAGGCCCGAGCGTGCTGACAAGGCGCGAAGCGCCGTGCTGACAATCATACGCATTTTCCGTTGCAAGCTGGTGGAGGTAGTGCTAGGCTGCGCGAACGGATGGTCTTTACGCCGCAGGAGAGGCGGAGTGTAGCGGCATGAGTCAGCAGACGCCGCGGGCTACCTCCCCGGTCGCGGAAAGACGTCGCATCGTCATCATCACCGGCCTCTCGGGAGCGGGCAAGTCGAACGCGTTGCAGGCCTTCGAGGACGCTGGCTACTTCTGCATAGACAATTTGCCGCCGCGCATGATCCCCGCCGTCATGGAGACGGTCGCGCAGGGGAACGGGGGACCCGACGGGGTTGTC
>JBJMIY010000145.1:0-3869 GCA_045806605.1 Rubrobacteraceae bacterium | reverse complement strand
TACCTGCCCGGCGGACGCTGGCCGGCGTAGGACGGTCCGCGTACAACCCCTACACCGCGAACCGCCCCTACGCGTCTTCCTCTATGATCTCCTCGCGGATGATGCGGCGGCGGACCTTCGTACGGCTGCCCTCCTCGAAGGTCTCGGTCTCCTCGGTCTCGCGAGTCCTCGGCGTCCCTGTCGCTCCCCCCTGCTCCGTGGATTCTCCGGACCCTGCGGAGCCTTCCGTGAACCTACCGCGCTCGAACCTACTTGCGGCACCGCTGGCAGACGATCCCGTCCGCTCACCATACTCCGAATCCACCGCTGACGAGTCGCTCTCCGTGCGCCCGGCCTGCCCGCTATCATCCCGGTCCTGGTCCTCCCGACTCGAGTAGTCCTGGTCGCTCTCGCGCCCCTCGTGTGCTCCTGCGGCGGCTCCTGAAGAACCGGCGTAGGCGCCGCGGGAGCCGGAGGGATCGTGCGCCTGCAGGCCGAAGTGGCTGCGGATACGCTCCTCGTACTCCGGAGTGATGTCCTCGTCGTCGTCGAAGCTCGGGGCGCCCTTCACGTGGTCCTTCGACTCCGATACCTCTATGGCACTGTCCACCTCGTTCACCCTGACGATGTCCATAGGGATCAGGGTGGACTTGCGCCCGAGGAAGCCCATCTTGACCCCGATGTACTCCTCGCGGTCCGCCTCGTCGATAAAGAGGTCGTCTACCTTCCCGATCCTCTCCCCCCGATTATCGTAGACCGTGTATCCCTCGTACTTCTCCTCGAGCTCCCGCAACCTCTTCTCGCTAGCCACGACACGCTCCTCCTCGCAACGCTTTCACCTACTGCCCCTGCGTACCCGCGAGAGACCCGCGTAAACCTACGCGCTCCTGCTTCCGAGGATGGTCGCGCTGGCTTGCTAAACTGACCGCGGGATAGCTCTGATCGGGGGTGGTTGCATGAGTCCTGGAGCCGAGAGTGCGAGGGTCCTGTCAGTCGATCTGGGATCTTCCGCCGTGCGGGCCGAGTTCTACGACGGCTCGGGCACCCTACAGAAGGACACTGAGGCAAAGCTCGACTACGAGCTGGAGTACACCTCGGACGGCGGCGTGGCCGTCGATGCTGACGAACTACTCGACCTCGTCATCCGGGCGATAGACGGCGCCCTCGAGAGGGTCGGAGACGCCAGAGTCTCAGGTGCCGCCATGAGCACCTTCTGGCACTCCGTCATCGGCCTCGACCGGGACGGCCGTCCCACCACCCCGGTCCTCTACTGGGCCGACCGCCGCGCAGCGTCTGCGGCGCGGGAGCTGCGCGAACGACAGGACGAGGCCGCCATCCACCGCCGCACGGGGTGCGTGCTCCACTCCAGCTACTGGCCCGCCAAGCTTCTCTGGCTGAGCCGCGAGAACCCCGAGGTCTTCGCGAGAACCGAGCGCTGGGTCTCCCCGGGCGACTACTTCTACGAGAGATTCTTTGGAGACTCGCACGTGGGGACCTCGATGGCCTCCGCAACCGGGCTCTTCGACCAGAACCTCCGGCGCTGGGACGAGGCGCTGGTCGAGGCGCTGCCGCTAGAGCGAACCCAGCTCTCCCCCATCTCGGACGAACCGCTCGTGGGGCTGCAGGACGAGTGGGCCCGGCGGTGGCCCGCATTGCGCGACATCCCGTGGTTCCCGGCTGCGGGCGACGGAGCCTGCTCGAACGTCGGGAGCGGATGCACGCGAAACGACAGGCTCGCGCTCATGGTCGGCACCAGCGGCGCGATGCGCGTGCTCTGGAAAGCCGATTCCGTCGAGATACCGGACGGGCCGTGGTGCTACAGGGCGGACGAGAAGAGGTTCGTGATGGGCGGCGCGCTTTCGGACGGCGGGAACCTCGTCGCGTGGCTGCGAGAGACGCTGCGTCTGCCTGAGGAAACCGAACGGCTGCTGGCGGGCATGAAGCCCGACTCGCACGGTCTCACCTTCCTGCCGCTACTGGCAGGCGAGCGTGGGCCGGGATGGGCGGACGAAGCCAACGGGACGATCGCCGGGCTCTCGATGAGCACCACGCCAGTGGAGATATTGCGCGCCGCCATGGAGGCGGTAGCCCTGCGGTTCGCCCTTATCGCGGAGATCATCGAGCAGGCTTCGCCGGGCGAGAAGGAGGTCATCGCCACCGGCGGCGGGCTCCTCGGGTCGCCGACGTGGACCGGGATCATGGCCGACGCCCTCGGCAGGCCCGTCATAACCTCCGGCATCCACGAAGCCTCGAGTCGAGGGGCGGCTCTGCTCGCCCTCGAGAGACTCGGCGAGCTGGAGATCGAGGACGCGGAAGCCCCGCTCGGCAAGGTCTTCGACCCCGACCCCGAGCGGCACGAGGTCTACAGGGAAGCCCTGGCACGCCAGCGACGCCTCTACGACGCGGTGCTCGAAGTATCTTGAAGGCCTCAGGCAACAGGGGTTATGGTGAGGCTCTCGTTCGCCTTAGAAAGTCCCTACAAACGCGACGCATGCGCTACCGAGGCCCAATACTTGAAGTCTGAGATCTATCTCTTGCTCATCGGCACGTAGTCCACGTCGCGGGGGCCGGTGTAGATCTGGCGCGGGCGCGCGATCTTGAGCTCGGGGTCGTGGAGCATCTCGACCCACTGGGCCACCCAGCCGGAGGTCCGCGGTATGGCGAACATCACGGTGAAGGCGTCTGTCGGGATGTTCAGGGCCTCGTAGATGAGCCCCGAGTAGTAGTCCACGTTGGGGTAAAGCTTGCGGCTCGTGAAGTAGTCGTCGTCGAGCGCCCGCTTCTCGAGCTCGACGGCTATGTCCAGAAGCGGGCTCTCCTTGTTGGTCGCCTCGAGCACCTCGTCAACGTGCTTGCGGATGATTCTGGCGCGCGGGTCGTAGTTCTTGTAGACCCTGTGGCCGAAGCCCATTAGCCGCTCATCGCCCCGCTTGACGCCCTCGAGGAAGTCCATGATGTTGTCGGTCGAGCCTATCCGCTGGAGCATCCTCAAGACAGCCACGTTGGCCCCGCCGTGCAGCGGACCGTACAGCCCGGCCACGCCGGCGGCTATCGCGGAGAAGGGGTCCACCCGCGAGGAGCCGACGACCCTGACGGCAGCCGCGGAGCAGTTCTGCTCGTGGTCGGCGTGCAGTATGAACAGCACGTCGAGCGCCTTCTCGAGCCTCGGGTCGGGCTCGTACCGGGGCTCGGCCATCTTGAAGAGCATGGAGAGGAAGTTGCCCGTATACGAGAGGTCGTTGTCGGGGTAGACATAGGGCAGGCCGAGACTGTGCCGGTAGGAGAAGGCTGCCAGGGTCGGCATCTTGGCGATGAGGCGCACCGCCGATACGTGCCGCTGGAACTCGTCGTCTATGTTGGCCGCCTCGGGGTAGAAGGTCGAAAGCGCCCCTACAGAAGCCAGCAACATACCCATGGGGTTGGCGTCGTGCCGGAAACCGTCCATGAAGTTCTTGATGTTCTCGTGGACGTAGGTGTGGTGGGTGATCTCATAGACCCACCTGTTGTACTCGTCCTCGGTAGGCAAGTGACCGTAGATCAGAAGGTACGCTACCTCCAGATAGGTCGATTGCTCACAGAGTTGCTCGATCGGGATGCCCCGGTGCTGCAGGATGCCCTTCTCCCCATCTATGTAGGTGATGGCGCTCCGGCAGCTCGCCGTGTTCGAGTAGCCTGGGTCGTTGGTCATCAGGCCGAAGTCCTCCTCGTCGACCTTGACCTGCCTGAAATCCATCGCCCGGACCGTGCCGTCCTTGACTTCTATGTCGTAGCCCTTGCCCGTGCGGTTGTCCTTGACAGATAGGCTTTCCATCCCTGTGACGGTCGTCCCGCCACCGTTCTCCATGCCCCGAGACTCTCCGGTCAACCTGCGCCCCTTTCTCTGGCTGCAC
>JBJMIY010000144.1:0-5088 GCA_045806605.1 Rubrobacteraceae bacterium | reverse complement strand
GGCGAAGGCGTTTACCAGCACCAGCAAGGAGAACTGCCCCTGGTTCTCTCGCAGCCCGAGACGGACGGCGGGGGAAGATATATCGTCTCCGGTCACGGAGGACCCCCCGTCGAATGGTCCGGCCTCGGGCCCTCCGCGATGGGGGTGTGGACGCCGACCCGGCCGCGGCGCAGGCGCACCCACAGCGCTATCAGGAAGACCCCGGCGACCATGGCGACGGGAGCGAGCAGGCCGCCTTCCGGCCCGAAGCGGCCGCCGGTCCAGAGGTCGGGGCCGCCCTGATCCAGGCTCAAAAACGTCGCTCCTCCCACCTTCAACCCGCTCACGGGGAAGCCGAACACCGCGCCCTGGAAGAAGTTCCAGGTGACGTGCAGCCCGATAGGGATGGCGAGCTCGCCTGTAAGCACGTAGCCGGCCCCGAGCATCAGCCCCGCCACGGCAACGTTGACGGTGCTCAGGAGGGTGGCGTTGGGGTTGGAAGCGTGGAGGTAGCCGAAGAAGGCCGAGGAGAGCACCCAGGCGAGCAGGACGGCGTTGCGGGGACCCACGCCGGGGAAATTCAGGCCCTCGGCGGCGTTGCGCAGCTGGTACCCGCGGGAGATGAGCTCCTCGTAGAAGCCGACGCACAGGAAGAGCGCGGCCGGAATTAGTATCGCGAGCCAGAAGGGCGCGCCGGGCACGAGCGACTCGAAAGCGCCCGTTACCTTGACCCAGCCTAGCACCAGCTCGGTGAGGAAGACCGTGGTGATGAGCAGCGCGCCCAGGGCCATCCCGAAAAAGAGGTCAAGCCACCACCCGGCATTCAGGTGAAACCCGAAGTCCGCGAAGGGCCGCCTGTCGAGGTAGCGCCCCGCGAGCCACACGCTGAGGAGAGCGCCTAGCAGGCCGCCCACCACGCTGATAACGAGTAGCACCGCAGAGCCGGAGGCGGCGAGCCCGCCCGCAGTCCTCTGGCCGCCGAGTACGAGCCACGCTGCCACAAGCAGGTTGACGAGGAGGGGGAGCAGGATGACTCTGTAGGTCAGGTACTGGAGGAGCAGCCGCCAAAGCGCGCGGAGTCGCCCCGTGCTCTCATCGAAAAACAGCCGCAAGAAGCCTCCGTTCCAGCCGCGCGTCAGTAGGTGGGTAGCGGGCCGCCCGCGTCGCCGATAACGTACTTGTCGAACATACGCCTGACCAAGTCGGGGCGCTTCGCGGCCACGTCCCTGTCCATTTTCGGGTCCGCCAAGAGGTCGTAGAGCCTCGCCTCCTCCCCGTCGTTGCGGCCGAACATGGCGTATCCTTCGTCCCTGGCCCACACGAACTCGCTGTAGCCTAAAGTGAAGTGGGGGCGCTGCTCAGGTCCCCTGCCTTCGAGCAGCATGGAGAGGTCCTGGCCCTCCATGGGTTGCACAGGCTCCACGCCGAGGAAGCCCAGGATGGTTGGGGCCACGTCGTGGGTGGAGGCGTAGTAGTCGCTGGTCTCTCCGGCGCCTTTGCCTTCGGGGTGCCGGATCATGAAGGGCACGTCTGTGATCTCCGGCCAGAGGACGTAGGAGGGCTTTCCTGTGTAGCCGTGCTCGCCGAAGGCCACCCCGTGGTCGGCGATGACCAGGAGCAGGGTGTTCTCGAAGAGGTCGAGCTCGTCCATCCTGTCCAGGAAGCGGCCGAACCAGCGGTCGACCATAGTGACCTCGGCGGCGTAGCGAGCGTGCATCCGCTGCAGCTCCCTCTCCGTGAGATAGTCGCTCGAGCCGTAGATCACGGAGTAGGGCTCCCTGCCGTCGTAGGGGTCGTCGTAGAGGTTGACGTACTCGTCGGGGGTGTCCCAGGGCTCGTGCGGGTCGTAGCTGTCGGCCACGAGGAAGAACGGCTGGTCGCCTCCTTTGGCCGCATCCAGCAACTCCATCGCTCCCGAAAAGACCCGCGGGGAGAACCAGTCCTCTTCGCTCTCCCGTTCAGCCACAAGACGCCCCTCCACGTTGGCCCAGTACTGCTGCATCTGGGCCCGCATCGCGGTGACGTTGCCCTTGAGCAGGGCGTTCTGCACTCTGGCGCGAGGGAAGGTCCAGTTCGGCATGTAGTTGTCGGTGGTCTGGCCCCGGATGAAGTCGAAGACGTCGAAGCCCAGCTGGAAGTTGTAGGAGGCCTTGTACTGGTGCATGTTGTCGGTCTGTATAAGGGTCGCGTAGCCGTTCTGCTTCATTATCTCGGCCAGGTGCGTCTGGCCTTCGGGGATCGGCTGCCAGCCCTGCAATAGTATGTCGTCCCCCTTGGGCGGCTTCCAGTCCCTGAAAGGCCAGGTCCTGAGGCCTGTGTGGATGGCCCTACGGGCGCAGATGGTCGGGGCCGACTCGGGGTAGGCTCTGGTGAAGCGCAGGCTCTCTTCAGCCAAAGCGTCGAGGTTTGGGGTCTGGATCCAGCCGTTGCCGTAGGCTCCGATATGGTCCTTCCTCAGGCTGTCTATGATGACCAGGACGACGTTGGTGTCGCCGGCGGGGGGCTGGCCGGGGAGGTTCGGCAGTCGTGTGGTCAGGTCGCAGCCCGCGCCGAGCAGGGACGCCCCGAGCGCCCCGGCGCCTGCGAGCGCCAGGAATTCTCTGCGGGTGAGCGTGCGGGGTCTGCCTCTTCTCACAACCCACGGAGGGTACTACGCCGCCGCGGGTTGTATCAACCGGGGACGCCAGAAGGTCCGTGAGCCCTGACGGGGCAAAGCATTGTCAAATCTAGGATAATGGCCGCGGGTCAGAGGGAAGGAGCGTCAGGAAGAGAGGAACTGGATGGCGCAGAGGGAGTTTCGGCTCCCGGGCTCCTCCTACGAGGAGCTCGTGAACATCATCGTGGCATACGGGACCCGCGACGAAGCGTCGAGGCCCGGCGACGTGGGCAAGCTCGACGCCGTGCACCAGTCGAGCGTCAGCCGCAACAACGGGTTCCTGACCCAGATAGGAATCCTCCAGGGCGAGAGCAAGAAGTTGATCACCCGCCGCGGACGCGCCCTGGCGCTCGCGCTCGCACGCAAGGATGAGGAGGAGATCCGCAGGAACTGGCGCGCGATCGTCGCCACCAACGAGTTCCTGCAGAACGTGGTTGCGGCGGTGAAGCTGCGCGAGGGCATGCTCTATCCCACTGTCCAGGCGTACGTCGCGCACGCTGCCGGACAGCCGCGCAACAAGCCGGTGATGACGGGGGCGGGAGCCATAGTGGAGATCCTCAAGACCGCAGGGCTTCTCAGGGAGGAGGCCGGGGAGCTGGTCGCGACCTTCGACGGAGAGCTCGATCCGGTGGAGACAATCGCTACGAACGAACTCTCCACCGATACCCAGGAAGAGGAGGAGACCGGCGTCTCCGCAACGGTGGAGGCGGGCGCGGCTATCAAGATCCACCTCCACGTCCAGTGCACCGCCGACGAGATAGATGACATCGCTCCCAGGCTGAAGACCCTTCTAAGGGAGCTCTCGGACCCCTAGCCTGAATAGCCGTTCTTTACGGTCTCGTCTATCACCGAGAGCAGGTGGGAGAGCTGTATCTCCTCGATCGTCGAGCGCTCCCCACGCACGCTGACGATGGAGTACGAGCTGTACCCGGGGTATAACTCTACCCAGTTCGGGGCGCGATTCTCGACCCAGGTGGTGAGCCGGCTGCACACTACCAGGTGAGGGCCGATGCGTACGACCTCCCGCTCGAGGTCCTCATCCTCGGCCTCGAAGACCTCGACGTTAGGTCGAAGCAGTCGGAAGGCCGCCGCGATCGCCTCACGGTAAGACGTGAGCTCATGGGCCACCAGTACACGCGCACCGTTCATTGCTGGCGATGATAGCTCAGGACCGAGCTGCTCCGCCTCACGTAAATGGGTTATCTTTTTCTAGCCCTAATGGGCTAGACGCTCCGCGTGGTCGACCACGCAGAGCAGGTGGGAGAGCTGTATCTCCTCGATCGTCGAGCGCTCCTCCCCCACGCCGACTACGGAGCGCCGGCCGTACTCGGGGTACAACTCGACCCAGACCGGCACCCGCTCGCGCACGAGGCTGGGCGCCTCGCTGAAGACCACCATCTCGGGGGCGAGGCGCAAAACCCGCTCTTCGAGATCCCCCGGCTCCGCGGTAATCACCTCGACGTTCGGGCGTAGCTGGCCCAAGACCTGGGCGATGCTCTCCCGGTACGCCCTCGGCTCGTTTGCCAGCAGGATGAGCGCCTTGCGCGGCTGCAGCTCCCCTGCGCTGGCGCTCAAGTTAGACATCCGACTGTCGGCACCATGTACAGGGGGTGCTCTGTCATATTGGCGGGTCAGCGTATCCGGACGACGCCATAGCGGGCTGCGAAGACAAGGGCCTGCAGCCGCGAGTGCACGCCGAGTTTGTGGAGTATGTTCACCATGTGGGTTCTCTCGGTCTCTACGGTGACGTTCAGCCTCTCGGCGATCTCCTTGCTCTCGAGGCCTTCGGCGAGGGCCTCGAGCACTTCCTTCTCCCGAGGTGTCAGCCTCTCCACAGCCTGCCGCGCCGCGAGCTCTTCCTGGCGCTCGCGACCGACCAGGCGCAGCATCTCGACGACCTCGGCAGGAGAGAGCAGCGCCTCACCGGACCTCAGCAATTGCACCGCTTCGACTATGTCCTTTATCGGGGTGGACTTGTGCAGCACGCCCGAGGCGCCGGCCTCGACCGCGCGGGCGAACCGGCCCGGCTCCAGACTCGCGCTCAAGACTAGCGTCGTCATCCGCGGCTGGGAGGAGAAGTCCTCTATCAGCTCGAGCCCGTCGCCGTCGGGGAGGGCCAGATCGACGATCGCGACCTCCACGTTCTCCAGCACCTCTCCGTTCAGCTGCCGCGCCTCGGCAAGCGAGCCAACCTGCCCTGCCACCTCGAACCCGGGCTCCCTCTCAAGCATGAAAGCCAGAGCCTGGCGGAATGAAGCATGATCCTCGACTAACAGGACTCTGATCGGGCTGTCTTTGCTATGGTCCTCTATGGCAGCCATCCCTTTCTATCCGGTCTGTACCAGCGAATTATGCCTTCGACGCGCCTTTGTCGCCAGAAGGTGGTCCCCCCCGGCCCGGACGAACCACCCCGAGCAGGCGCGTGGACGCCGAGCCAGTAAAGGGGGGAGACC
>JBJMIY010000143.1:0-3083 GCA_045806605.1 Rubrobacteraceae bacterium | reverse complement strand
GGGCTTCGCTGACCTCCTCATAAGGCTCGGCATCACCTACGACTCGGAGGAGGGCCTCGCCTTCGCCGAGCGGGTCATGAAGTTCGTGGACGACGAGGCCTGGGAGGAGAGCAGGGCCCTCGCCGAAGAACGCGGCGTCATGCCCAACTACGAGGGCTCACGCCACGAGGCCCGCGGTGACAGAGTCAGGAACGCGACCGTCACCACCATAGCCCCGACCGGAACGATCTCCATGATCGCCGGCTGCTCCGGCGGCATCGAGCCACTCTTCGCCGTGGCGTTCATGCGCCGTCAGGCCGACATGGAGATGCCCGACGTCAACCCCGAGTTCGTAAAGCTTGCCAGGGAGCGCGGTTTCTACTCCGAGGAGTTGATGAAGAAGGTCGCCCAGCACGGCTCCGTGCGCGATGTCGAGGATGTCCCCGACGACGTGCGCAGCGTGTGGGTCACCTCGCACGACATCACGAGCGAGTGGCACGTCAGGATGCAGGCGGCGTTCCAGAAGTACACCTCGATGGGCATCTCCAAGACCATCAATTTGCCCAGCGAGGCGACGCCCGAGGATGTCGAGGCGGCCTACCGGCTGGCCTACTCCACGGGTTGCAAGGGTATAGCGGTCTACCGCGACGGTAGCCGTGACGCCCAGGTTTTGTCTACGGGCAAGACGGCGGGCGAGAAGCCGACCATGACGCCCGCCTCGCCGGAGGCCCCGACGGCCCCGCCCGTGAGCCCGCCCGCGCAGGGCCAGCAGTTCTCCTCGCTCGCCGAGGCTAGGAACGGCCGTCCGCGTACCCTCTCGGGGGTGACCAAGAAGATCCAGACCGGCCACGGCCCGCTCTACGTCACGATGAACGACGACGAGTTCGGGCCGCGGGAGTGCTTCGTCATCCTCGGCAAGCCGGGAGGCACGGCGGCGGCGTTCTCCGACGCTCTCGGGCGCATGATCTCGCTCGCCATGACCCACGGCGCGGAGCCGGCGGAGATCGTACACCAGCTGCGCGGCATACAGGACGGGCACCCGGCAGGCGTCGGCCCGAACGCCGTCCTCTCCGTCCCCGACGGCGTCGCGCGTGCGATGTCCGAGCACTACCTGGTCGGCGAGAGCCTGCCGGACACGCGCGAGCTGCCCATCATCGGGGCCTGCCCTGACTGCGGCAGCGGCCTGACCCGCCAGGAAGGCTGCGTCGTCTGCCACTCCTGCGGGTACTCGAAGTGTAGTTGAGCTTTCCCAACCGTTAGGCTTTTCGGGGCGGGCCACGTAGCCCGCCCTTTCTCATGCTAACCGTGTTCCTCGTCGATTCTGCGGTCCAGGGTCTGGTCGGCAAATGAGGCGGGGTCCTCCGAGGGCTCTATGTGGATGAAGAACGTGCTCTGGGGCAACGCCTCGGCGAGGTCCTTCTCGATCTGCTCCGAGAGGTCGTGCCCCTGCTGCACGGTCCACTCGCCCGGCACGAGCACGTGCATCGAGATGAAGCGGCGCGGCCCGGAGGCCCGCGTGCGCAGGGCGTGGAACTTGATGCCCTTTTCTTCGTAGCGGGAGAGGACCCTGGAGATGACCTTCCTGTCCTCCGGCGGCAGCGCGCGGTCGAGCAAGCCCTGGGCGGTGTCGCGCAGGAGGCGCACGCCCGTCCACAAGATGTTCGCGGTGACGAGGAGCCCGATCAGGGGGTCCAGCACTAGCCACCCGGTGACTTGCACGGTCGCGATCCCCAGGACCACCCCCAGCGAGGTCCAGACGTCGGTGAGCAGGTGTTGCGCGTCGGCCTGCAGCGTGATCGAGCGCAGCCTCCGCCCAGCGCGCAAGATGATCAGCGCCACGATGCCGTTGATAGCCGCTGCGACGAGGGTTATGGAGAGCCCGATACCCACGTTGTGCAAAGGCTGCGGGTCCATGAGCCGGTCCCAGGCGGTAATGCCGATCCAGACCGCAGCGATCAATATTAGCGCGCTCTCCAGGCCGCTCGAGAAGTACTCTGCCTTGTCGTGCCCGAAGGCGTGCTCCTCGTCCGGCGGACGGGAGGCGTACAGCAAAGCCCACAGCGCCGCCACCGCCGCGACCAGGTTGACCACCGACTCGGCCGCGTCGGAGAACAGACCCACAGACCCCGTAATAAAATAGGCACCCAGCTTGAGCCCAATGGTCAGCACCGCGGCCACGATGGACAGCACAGCGTAGCGGCGGGGGGATCCGCCTACCGTCACGGTCTCTTTCGTCACGAGCGCCAGAGAATAGTCGTCATAGATCCCGCCACCAAAAGCTTCTGCTCCACGAGAACACTGTAGATACCTTCTACCACGCGGCGCCAAAGTATACACTCCCGCCTCGACGACACCCCGTTTGACCATTTGAAGAACTGACTACGTTCCACCCAACACCAGCGTTAATCCGACAGCCTCAAATATAACCGTGAACATGAAGGTCACACAAAAACCCAATACGGCGCGGCTTCATCGTACGCGCAAACGAGGCCGAAACCCGTTGAAACCGGCTTGGATACAAACTTTTCTCTTGATCGTGGGAGCAAGACCCGCTCCCTAGCGCAGTGCGAGAGGGGCGAATCGCTCGCCGGCTGCATAACCGTAGAGCACAAGTTCAATGAGCGGGGAGTCCTAAGTTGGGGGATGGTTGAAGGGTCGAGGGCCAGTGGATAAACTCAGTAGTGGAGAGGTGGCAGAGTGGTTGAATGCGGCGGTCTCGAAAACCGTTACGTCGGTAATCCCGGCGTCGGGGGTTCGAATCCCCCCCTCTCCGCGGTTTGAGCACGCTCCGGCTTCGCCGTCGCTTTCAGCACGGCGCCTGGCTTCGCCAGACGCCTTGTCAGCACGCTTCGGGCCCAGGGGCCCTCGCTTCTCAGCACGCCGCCTTTGGCTCCGCCAGGCGGCTTCTCAGCTAGGCTCGGCGCAAAGAGAAGCTGAAATGCTGAGAAGCGGAGCCCTAAAAGGGCGGAGCGTGCTGACAAGTCCCCTGGAACAGGGGACTTGCTGAAAAGGCGCGAAGCGCCGTGCTGAGAAGCCGACCGAAGGGAGGCGTGCTGACAAGCCGTGGAGCGGAGGTTCGGGACGCTATCGTCGTCACGGCGGCG
>JBJMIY010000142.1:0-5668 GCA_045806605.1 Rubrobacteraceae bacterium | reverse complement strand
AGCTCGAGCTCGACATGCTTGGAGGCGTACGGATCGTGCATGAACGTCGGCGTGCGTACGATTTGCAGCCCGGGCGCGTCCCTGTCTACGAGGAAGGACGACTGCGTCTCTCCGGCCCACGCCAGCACGATAAAGAATCCCGCGCGCTCTCCGCCGGTAACGAACCACTTCTCCCCGTTCAGCACCCACCCCTCGCCGTCTCTTTCGGCGGTGGTCGCGATATCCTTTATGTCCGAACCGGCTCCGGGCTCGGTGATCGCCCAAGCCTCGCGCGTCTCGGAGGCGAGGGAAACGAGGGAACCAAGCGGTGGTTTTCGCTGGAACGGCTCATGATCGCGGCGCGCTGCTGCGGGGCCGCCGAGCGGCTCATAGAGTTGGCGCGCTCGTGGTCTCTGGAGCGGTCGGCGTCCGGCAAGAAGATCTCGCAGTACCAGGCTGTTCAGTTCATGCTCGCCGACTCCGTGACCGAGTTGAACGCGGCGCGGCTCATGACGTATAACGCGGCCCAGTCATGGGATCGAGATGACCCCAGCGTCTTGCACGGGAAGACGGCGATGGCGAAGCTCTACGCTTCTGAGATGGCCGGCCGCGTGGCTGACCGGGCCGTCCAGATCTTCGGGGGACGCGGCTACATGACCGAGAACCCCGCAGAAAGGTACTACCGGGAGCTCCGCGTGGACCGCATCTGGGAGGGCACGAGCGAGATTCAGCGCCTGATAATCGCCCGCGGGATGCTCAAGCGGGGCGTCGGCGCGTACTTGATGGACGTCTGACGACACGCCAAGAGCGTCCGCAGCAGCACCTACGAGAGGAGAGGATATGGACCTCCAGGTCACACGCATGAACAACTTCGTCGGAGGCGAGTTCGTGAAGGCCGTGCGGGACGAGTGGGAGCGCGTGATCGACCCCGCCAGCGGCGAGGTGATAGCCGAGGTGCCCAGATGTGCCGAGGAGGACGTGGACAGGGCCGTGGAGGCGGCGAGCACGGCGTTCGAAGCGTGGTTCGAGACGACACCCGCGGAGAGGGCGGAGATGCTCCACAAGCTCGCCGACGTCCTGCAGGAGCACGCCGAGGAGCTGGCGCGGCTCGAGTCCAGGGACGTGGGCAAGCCTATCAACTCGGCCCGCGGTGAGCTGCCGTTCGTAGTGGACAACCTGCGCTTCTTCGCGGGGGCCTGCCGCGTCATGGAGGGCAAGGCCGCGGGCGAGTACTTGAGAGGGTACACGTCCATGATCCGTCGCGAGCCGGTGGGCGTTGCGGGCCAGATCGCTCCGTGGAATTATCCTTTGATGATGGCGGTCTGGAAGATAGGACCGGCACTCGCCGCTGGCAACACCGTCGTACTCAAGCCTTCCGAGCAGACGCCTCTGACGACTTTGAAGATGGCCGAGCTGGCCGCCGACATCTTCCCTGGCGGCGTCCTCAACGTTATTACCGGCGACGGAGAGCCGGTCGGCGCGGGGATCGTGCGGCACCCCAAGGTGGACATGGTCTCCTTGACCGGCGACGTCGCCACCGGCAAGGAGGTCGCGAGGGCGGCGGCGCAGACGCTCAAGCGCGTCCACCTGGAGCTTGGCGGCAAGGCGCCCGTGATCGTCTTCGACGACGCGGACATCGAGGCAGTGGTTGAGAACCTGCGGTACGCGGGCTACACCAACTCGGGGCAGGACTGCACAGCGGCCTCCCGCGTCATCGCCGGGCCCAGGGCCTATGACGGGCTCACCTCCGAGCTGGCGAGCGCCGTCTCTACGATAAAGACTGCCGACCCAACGGAGGGCGAGGACGTCGAGATGGGTCCGGTCGTCTCCGCTGTCCAGCATGAGCGCGTCCTGGGATTCCTGGAACGTGCGAAGGCGGGAGGCGACATAGAGATACTGACGGGCGGCAATGGGACTAACGGCGGCCGCGGATTCTTCGTCGAGCCGACGGTCATCGCCGGCCCGAAGCAGGACAGCGAGATCGTGCAGAAGGAGGTCTTCGGGCCCGTCGTGACCGTCCAGCGCTTCGAGGACGACGAGGAGGCCCTCCGCTGGGCCAACGATGTCTCCTACGGACTGGCTGCCTCGGTGTGGACCAGGGATGTGGGCCGGGCCCTGAAGGCGGTGCGGGCGCTGCGATTCGGTACGGTCTGGATCAACGACCACATCGCCGGGGTCTCCGAGATGCCCCACGGGGGCTTCAAGCAGTCCGGATACGGCAAGGACATGTCCGCGTATGCTCTGGAGGACTACACCGTGATCAAGCACGTGATGGCAAAGCTCGATTAAAGCGGCGCCAGGTGGAACGGTGGGGGATGACTGCCAAGGAGGCCGCGACGCTCGGGCGTGGCAAGGTGGTGCTTACCGTGACGGACTCGAACAGGCTCGAGGTTATATCCTTTACATCCTGAAGGGTGCGAGCGATCAGAGAGGACGTCGAGCATGAACAATGGATCCATCCCCGCTGGGGCCAGGATCGGCCATGTGCACCTGAAGGTCTCAGACCTGGAGCGCGCCATCCGGTTCTACCGGGACCTGATGGGCTTTGACCTCTTGATGCGCTTCGGCGACGAGGCGGCCTTCCTCTCTGCGGGCGGCTACCACCACCACATCGGGCTGAACACGTGGGAGAGCGCGGGCGGTCCTCCGTCTCCCCGCGGCGCGACCGGGCTCTACCACTTCGCCATAAACTACCCGAAGCGGCGTGACCTGGCCGTTGCCTTGAAGCGCCTGCTGGACAACGGCTGGTCCATCGACGGCGCCTCCGACCACGGCACCCACGAGGCAATCTACCTCCACGACCCCGACCACAACGGCATCGAGCTCGCCTGGGATCGCGACCCGAGCGAGTGGCCCAGGAGGGAAGGCGAATTGTCCTTCACGAGGCGCCCCCTCGACTTCGACGGCCTGATGGCCGAGCTCGGAGAGCGTGTCGCGGAATAGACCCGTTCTCAATAGCTATACCAATTCTCGAAATCTTTCATCCTGGCAGGAAGTCGGGAGAGCCTGCGCCGTCGCTTGTCAGCATTTCAGCTTCTCTTTGCGCTACGAGAAGCTGAGAAGCGGAAGCCGAAGGCTGGAGCGTGCTGACAAGTCGCCTCCCTCCGGTCGGCGACGTGCTGAAGTTCACCTTCTCGGGAAGGATCGCCGCGTTCCGGCGTTTTGCTTCGAGACCAGAACCCCGAGGGCGCCCCGGGCCGGGTACGTGAGGGCGAAGAGGGCGGCGATTAGGCTGGTGTCGTTGAAGACCCCTGAGGCGACGGCGGCTACGACTGCGCCGGGTATCGCGGCAGCTAGAGGCGTTCCGCGCGCCCGGCGCCAGCCAGCGTAAGTCACGGCGGCGCCGAGGGCCGTCAGTAAGAGCAGCACCGGGTTGAGCAGTGAATCCAGGCTCAATGCCACCTTGCGGGCGAACACCTCGTAGAGGTCCTCTCTGCCGGCTGCAGCACTCGAGCCGTGCGAAACGTTGGGGAAGAGGAGCCCGCTCGCCAGGAACAGCGCCGCCGCGAACGCGAACCCCCCTGTCGCCCACATGGCCGCACTCTGCCACCCTTTCCCGCGCACGAGTCCAATCGTCGCCCCGAACGCGAGGCCGAGGGCGAACGAGCCGCCGATGTCGGCACCCATCGTCGGAAGCCCGAGCGCGAGCACCGCGACCGCGCCGACTGCCACGAGCGGCACCGCCGGAGGTCGCCTTCGGTGCGTGAGCACGCCAAGGCCCAGCGTCAGGCTACCGGCCAGGACCGCGGCGTACTCGTTGCCTACCCCGTAGAACCGCGTCCCTGTGGCCGGGTTGTAGCCTATGGTGGAGAATCGTTCGAGCGGTCCTCCCGCCGCTGCGTCCAGGGTCACGAGGGCCGCCGTCGCCAGGGCTATCCCGGCGAGCGCTCCGGCGAACGAGCCGGAGAGCCTCCAGGAGAGAGCCGTCATCCCAGCGGCGAAGAGCGCGGTCAACGCGCCAACGTACAGCACTCCCGTAACGGGGAAGGCGGCGGCGAGCAGCGCCCCGGCTGGCAGTGCCGCCAGCGCGAGCACGGCCCAGGAGACCCCACGCCTGCCGCGCCGCGCCGTCCCTACCGCCAGGGCGAGTGCCCACAGAACTCCCACCACGCCCCACACCCGGAACCCTTTATCCTCGACCAGCCACAGCCGGCGCTGCAGAAGCTCCGCGCTCTCCACGTCCCCAGGGCGTGCCTCCGCGGCCCGACCGCTCATCTCGGGTGGTACCGGTGCCTCTAGAGCGTCGAGCAGCGTAGGGGCGACGTCCGCGTTGGTCAGGAGCCCCTGTGTGCGGGTCGTCGGTGAGTAGAGGAGACCGCCTCCGCTCCTGGGCCGAAGGAACACGAACGGTGTCAGGTTCGGCGTACCCTTGGGACCGTTGGGTGAAGCAACGGCGACGGCAGCTCCCGACTCCCTGGCGGCCTCGACGAGCTGCGCGGCCTGCCGTGGGTCCAAGGCGTCCACGGCGACGAAGCCCGCGCCGTCTTCCAGGGCTGCGTCGAGGCCGGCGATGGGATCTTCGCCTCCGAAGCCGCGAGGCACCTCGCCGTCCGGGGTCATGACTACCAGCCTCGCTTTGTCTCCCACGGCCGCGGCCTGCCCCCCGGCCTCTTCGAGGGCGCCGCCCAGGGAACCGGGGTGGACGGTGCTCGCCGGACCATCGAACTCGTCCGGAATGCGGTCCTGGTCCGTGGGTAGCTGTTCGGGCAGGAACCTGGTGTCCACCCGCGAGCCCGCGCCCAGGAAAACGTAGCCGAAGCGGGGGTCGTCGGGAGGTGCGGTCCCCTGGACTACCGAGAGCGTCGCCGCCGCGCCGTCCCGGAAAGCCTTCTGGAGGCCCGGCTCGCTATTCACGTCCTCCCAGGAGAGGCCCTCTACGAGGACGAGGACGACGGGACGCGGGGGTGGAGCTGCGTTGGCCGGGAGAGAACCCGCCGAGACGGCGAGGGTCGCCAGGAAAACGCAGGATAGTATCGAGACGAAGAGCGCCCGCACGGCGGGACCAGTTTAGCAGAGGGGTGTTCGCGGGCGCTTGCCGGGGGGCGGCTCCGCGCCCCGAAGAGGAGCGATGCTCTTGCTAGAGCGTGACCGTGAACGTCAGGACGCCGATCCCTTGCTCATCCCCCTTCTCTCTCTGCGCGGCGGAGCGAGGCTCGCTCCTTCCTAGTCCCGCGTGAGGACCGAATCACCGAACGGGCGGAGCCGAGCGTAGCAGAGATCTGTATATTCTTCCGGTGCTCCTTGTTCGGAGAGAGGGACCCTGACGGGAAGCGGCGATACTGGTGCTGCCGCCTCGTGAGTTGCTAAACTCCGCCCGGACTTGAACGCGACGACACACGCCGTCTTCGGGGTCGCGGCGCTGGCGGGGGCTTCTCTTCTCGCCGGGACAGAGCCGCCGGCCTACGCCTACCCTGTGGCAGTCGCGGCGGCCTGGCTGCCCGACGTGGACAACCCGCGCAGCACTTTAGGCAACGGCCTCAGCCGCATGAAGAGCCCAGCGCTGAACCTCCTGACCCGGCCCTTGAGCTGGGCTTTGAGGGCAACATCCTTCACCCTCGTGCGGACCGTCGGCCACCGCACACTGACTCACTCCCTGCTCGGCGTAGCGCTGTTCGCCCTGCCGGTCTGGCTCATCCTGGGAGGGTATCCGAACCTCGCTCTAGCCCTGGTCGCGGGCTACGCCTCGCAC
>JBJMIY010000141.1:0-9635 GCA_045806605.1 Rubrobacteraceae bacterium | reverse complement strand
AGGAGAGGCGCTCGCAGGGTTTGATCCTTCCCTTCTCCATAAAGAACAACATAACCTTGAGCATCCTGGACCGGATATCGCGGTTCGGCTTCGTGCCCCGCTCCGAGAGACAGACCGCCGAGCGTTTCGCCAGGGAGCTCTCAATCCGCGGCGCCCGGATGTCCGACCCGGTCATCCGGCTCTCGGGGGGCAACCAGCAGAAGGTCGTGGTTGCCAGGGCGCTCGCCCGCGAGCCGTCGGTGTTGCTGCTCGACGAGCCGACCCGCGGGGTAGACGTGGGCGCGAAGTCGGAGATCTACCGTCTCATCGACGACCTGGCCAGAGATGGCATGGCCATCCTGCTCATATCCTCAGAGCTCGAGGAGGTCCTATCCATGTCGGACCGGGTCCTGGTCATGCGCGAGGGCCGCATCAACGGGGAGTTCGCGCGGTCCGAAGCCACGCAGGAGGCTGTCATGACCGCCGCCACCGGCGGAGGTGGCAGGGGAGAGGAGGCGCCTGATGAGTGAGGCGCGCGCGCCCGCGGAGCGCGAAGCCGGCGGCGCGATAGCCCGGCGGTTCCTGGTGCGCCCGGAGGCGCCAGCCCTGGTGTTCCTGGCCGTGTTGCTCGTGGCCTTCACGCTCGCCAACGACAGGTTCCTGACGCCTTCGAATCTCGAGTCGATAGTTGACTCCGTTGCCGTGCTCGGCGTCGTTGCCCTGGCCGTAAACCAGGTAGTGCTCAGCGGCGAGATAGACATCTCGACGGGCTCGATGCTCGGTCTCTGCGCGGTGGCCGCGGGCGCGGTCGCGCTCTCCACAGGCGGGATCGTCGTGCCGCTCCTGGCCGGCGTAGGTGTGGGCGCCCTGGCCGGCGCGCTCAACGGTGCCCTGGTTACCCTGGGGCGCATACCTTCCATCATCGTGACGCTCGGGATGCTCTATGCACTGCGGGGCGTCATACTGCTCGTGACGGGGGGGACCTGGATCACCGGCGTCCCCGAAAGCACCCGGTTTATGGGCACGGGGAAGGTGCTAGGCGTCAGCGTCCCCGTATTAGTTCTCTTCGGCCTGTTCCTCGTGATGGAGCTGGTCAACCGGCACTCCACCTGGGGCCGCAACATATTCGCCGTCGGCGGCAACCGGCGGGCCGCCCGCTTCGCGGGGTTGCCCGTGAACCGCGTACGGTTTATAGCCTTCGCGCTGGTCGGGGTGTTCGTCGGCATTGCCTCGCTCATCTATCTCGGACGGGCCGGTTCGGTGCAGACCAACACGGGAGTCGGGCTCGAGTTGCAAGTAGTCGCTGCCGTGGTCATAGGGGGGACTAGCATCGCCGGAGGCAGGGGCTCTTCTCTCGCCGCGCTCACGGGGGCCGTCTTGATAGGCGTCATCCTGAACGGCTTGATCCTGCTCGGCGTCCCCGGCATCTGGCAGGACGCCGTGCTTGGAGCCCTGATCCTGCTCGCCGTCGCAACCGACGTGCTGCGCAGGCGCATCATAGGAGACAAGGTATGAGCGCGCTCACGGAAGGCGTAAGGCGCCTCGGGTTCTCCCGCGAGATAGTGCTGCTGGGGGTCCTGATATGCCTCGTGATCGTGATGTCCCTGCTGGATCCCCTGTTCTTTTCCCTGACCACCCTTCTCAATACCTCGCGCTTCTTCGTCGAAGTGGGGCTCATGGCGCTCGGGATGACGCTCATCATCATCACCGGCGGCATAGACCTCTCCGTGGGATCCAACGTAGCCCTCGTCTCGGTGGCCGTCGGGTTCTCCTTCGCCGCCGGCCTGCCCCTCCCACTGGCCATCGTGTTCGGCCTCATGGTCGGCGTGGCCGCCGGCCTCTTCAACGGTCTGTTCATCACCTTGTTGGACCTGCACCCGCTCGTCGTTACTCTGGGCACCCTGGCCCTCTTTCAGGGCCTGGCATACGGCATCTCGCAGGCCGAGGCTGTCTCCGACTTCCCTGGCTGGTTCGCGTACTTCGGCCAGGCTTACCTGGGGCCCGTGCCGGGACAGCTCTTCATCTTCATCGTAGCCGTGGCGGTGGTGTGGGTGATCCTCTCTCGCACCCGCTACGGCCGCTACGTCTACGCCATCGGGAACAACGAGGAGGCGGCCCGCTTCTCCGGCGTGCCCATCCGCAGGGTCAAGCTGGCCCTCTACTCGGGCATCGGGTTGCTGGTAGGGATGGCCGCGGTGATCTATACCTCGAGGGTCTACACGGCGAGAGGCGACTCCGGTGTCGGGCTGGAGCTGGACGTGATCTCCGCCGTGGTCCTTGGCGGCGCGAGCATCTACGGCGGCTCAGGGACGATACTCGGCACGGTACTCGGCGTCCTGATCATCGCCGTTTTGCGCAACGGGCTGATACTCGCCGGCGTCCCGAGCACCTGGCAGCTCTTCGTGCTCGGTGTCCTGCTCCTCGCGGCCGTATTCCTGAACGAGTTCTTCAGAAAGGGGGAGGAGTAGTACATGCCGGGGTGACGGGTGAATCTATAGCGAAGGGAAGCTCTGGGAAAGGAGGCACAATGTTACGTTTTGCGCGGGTAGCCGTAGTGGGCGTGCTGGTTATCGCAGCCGCAGCTTGCGGGGTGGGCCAGCAGGGCCCGTCACAGGAAGAGGGAGGCGGTGGTGAAGGGCCGAACAAGATCTGCATGATGCCCAAACTGGTCGGCATCCCGTACTTCAACGCCTCCGAGCAGGGGGCCAAGGAGGCGGCCGAGGAGCTTGGCGTCGAGCTGGTGTACGACGGTCCCACCGAGGCCAAGGCCGCGCTTCAGTCGCAGATGATCGAACAGTTCGTCCAGCAACAGTGCGACGCCATTACGGTGGCCGCAAACGACCCGAACGCCCTCGCTCCCGCGATGAAGAAGGCCGGCGATGCCGGCATCGCCACAGGCGCCTGGGACGCCGACGTGGCACCCGACGCGCGCGACGTCTTCGTCAACCAGGCAACCTTCGAGGCCATAGGCTACGAGCTGGTGGACGTCATGGCCAAGCAGACCAGCGGCAAGGGCGAGTTCCTGGTCGTCACAGGCTCGCTCACCGCTCCCAACCAGGTCGCCTGGCTCAAGGAGATGCGCGAGCGCATGAAGGAGAAGTACCCTGAGATGTCCATCGCCTCCGTCGAGCCCGGCGAGGAGGACCTCCAGCTCGGTATCGACATAACCAAGAACTACCTGCGGGCCCACCCCGACACCGCCGGCGTCTTCGGCATAACCTCCGTGGCCCTGCCCGGCGCAGCCGAGGCCGTCGAGCAGATGGGCCGCGCGGGCGAGGTGCCCGTAACCGGACTCTCCACCCCTAACGATATGAAGCAGTATCTCGAGTCCGGAGCCGTTAAGGAGTTCGTCCTCTGGAACCCCGTGGATCTCGGCTACCTTGCTGTGTACGTCGCCAATGCCCAGGTCGACGACAAGCTTCCTAGCTCGGGTACCTTCAAGGCCGGCCGTCTCGGCGAGGTCAAGATGCTCGCCGAAGACGAGGTCCTGCTCGGCCCGCCCATCGTGTTCTCGAAGGAGAACATCGACCAGTACGACTTCTAGAGAGCGATACCAGCGCCGGCGCCTCTCGCAGAAGAGGCGCCGGCATCAGGCCCGGAGAACAGGGGGCATCGATCTGGCCGACGAGCACAAGTCACCCGATGAGAGCGCGTCGTCCGAGCTGCCGGTGCTTCGAGATGTAGCGGTCAGAAGGAAGGTGGGATCTTGGAGAGCACGAATGAGCGGGCCTACGACGTCCTGGCCGAGCTTCTCTCGAATCGCGGGGTGGACGTGGCGAGCGTGGAAGGCCGGCTGCGTACTCAGAGAGTAGAGACCCCGTCGTGGGGCTACGGCAACTCGGGGACCCGCTTCAAGGTCTTCCCGCAGCTAGGCGTTCCCCGCGACCCCTTCGAGAAGCTGGCGGATGCCGCCGAGGTCCACCGGCTCACCGGCATCTGCCCTTCCGTCGCTATCCACATACCTTGGGATAGGGTCAATGACTATGGAGAGCTGGCGCGGTACGCGGGCTCTCTGAATATGAGGATCGGGGCCGTAAACCCGAACCTCTTCCAGGAGGAAGACTACAGGCTGGGAAGCGTCTGCAACCCGGACGAAGCCGTGCGCCGCAGGGCTACAGAACACCTCATCGAGTGCGTCGAGATAGGACGCGAGTTGGGCTCGGACACCCTCTCGCTGTGGTTCGCCGACGGCACCAACTATGCCGGCCAGGACTCCTTCGTAGAGCGGCGTCACCGCATGCTCGAGTGCCTATCCGAGACCTACGAGGCCATGCCCGAAAGTATGCGCATGCTGCTCGAGTACAAGCCCTTCGAGCCTGCTTTCTACCATACGGATCTCTCCGACTGGGGCGCGGCGCTCACCATGTGCCAGAAGCTCGGCCAGAGCGCGGAGGTTCTGGTAGACCTCGGCCACCACCTCCAGGGCGCCAACATAGAACACATCGTTGCGATCTTGCTCGACGAGAGGAGGCTTGGGGGCTTTCACTTCAACAACCGCAAGTACGCCGACGACGACCTCATCGTGGGATCTGTAAACCCCTTCGAGTTGTTCCTGATCTACGTCGAGCTCGTCGGGTCTGAGGAGAGGACGCGCATCGACTACATGATCGACCAGGCCCACAACATCGAGCCCAGGATAGAGTCCATGATCCTTTCCGTTATGAACCTGCAAGACGCCTACGCGAAGGCCCTCCTCGTGGACCGCGCGAAGCTCGACGGGGCGCGCCGCTCCGGCGACGTGCTTCTGGCGCACCGGCTTCTGCTCGAAGCCTACAACACCGACGTGCGGCCCCTGTGCGCGAAGGTCAGGGAAGACCTCGGCGCTTCGGCGGATCCCATCTCCGCCTTCAGGGAGAGCGGCTACCTCGAGAAGGTGGTAGACGAGCGACTTGAGGGAGCAGGAGCTGGCTGGGGATAGAACGAGGCGAAAGCCAAGAAGGCGAAGGCCGGACGTTGCACAAAAGAGCTGACCGGGAAAGGAAGGTTCGGAGAAGCGATGGAGACTAGGATACCGGGAGCCACCCAGAACCTCTGGGACCCGCAGAGAGCCGTGGGTCTCTCCGAGTTGGAGGCCCTTGCCTACCGCTCCAACCTTCTGGGCAGCGACCGCGCGGTGGCCAACTACGGAGGGGGCAACACCTCGACTAAAGCCAGGGAGAGCGACCACACGGGGAGGGAGATAGACGTTCTCTGGGTCAAGGGCTCAGGGAGCGACCTCGCGACCATACGGGCCGAGCAGTTCACCGGCCTCAAGCTCGACGAGGTCCTGCCGCTCGAGGAGCGCGAGGAGATGAGCGACGAGGAGATGGTCGCCTACCTCGCTGCCTGCCAGCTCTCGCCCACCATGCCCCGCGGCTCCATAGAGACGCTGCTGCACGCCTTCGTGCCCCACCCGCACGTGGACCACACGCACCCTGACGCTATCAACATGATCTGCTGCTCGGAAGGTGGCGAGGAGCTCGCGGCCGAGTGCTTCGGCGACGAGGCGGTCTGGATCCCCTACATAAGGCCGGGCTTCACCCTCTCGAAGCAGGTTGGCGAGGCCGTGCGTAGCAACCCGAACGCGAAGATCATCCTGCTCGCCAAGCACGGCCTGGTCACCTGGGGGGAGACGCACGAGGAGAGCTACTCCAGGACTGTCGAGGCCATCAACCGCGCCGCCGCGTTCGTAGCTAACAGGGCCGGAGAGGCCTTTGGAGGTCAGGAGATCGAGCCGCTCGCCTCCGAGAGCAGAGAGGCGTTGCTCGCCGAAGTCCTGCCCGCGCTGCGCGGTGCGCTCTCTTCGGGGGCAGAGGAAGCATCACACAAGATCCTGAGCGTCGACCACACCTCCGAGGACGTCCTCGAGTTCGTCTGCGGACGCGCCTCGAAGGAGCTCTCCCAGGTCGGGGCAGCCTGCCCCGACCACCTGGTACGGACGAAGGTAAAGCCACTCTGGGTGGACTTCGATCCGGAGAGGGAGGGAGCAGACGAGCTCGAGCAGAGGCTCCACGAGGGCGTGGACGCGTACCGCCGGGAGTACGAGGCGTATTTCTCGCGCCACGAGGAGGCCGACGAGGAGATGTTCGACCCGAACCCGAGGGTCGTCCTGATCCAGGGCGTCGGGCTGATCGGGGCCGCGAAGAACGCCAGGGAGGCCGGGCTTTCTCAGGACTTCTACCACAGGGCCATCGCCGTGATGCGCGGCGCCCACGCTCTTGGAGGCTACGTGTCCCTGACCGAGGAGGAGAGCTACGCCGTCGAGTACTGGCCCCTGGAGCTCTACAAGCTCACGCTGGCCCCGCCGCCCGGAGAGCTTGCGGGCAAGGTAGCCTTCGTCACCGGCGGGGCCGGCGGCATCGGCAGCGCCGTAGCCCGAGCTCTGGCATCGAAGGGTGCGTGTGTCGTGGTCTGCGATCTCGATGAGGAAAGTGCGAGAGAGGTGGCCGACGACCTGCCTGAGCCCGGGATCGCCGCGAGAGCGGATGTGACGGACGAAGGTGAGGTAGCCCGCGCCTACCGGCGGGCCATCCTGGAATACGGCGGGGTGGATGTCGTCGTCTCGAACGCCGGCCTCGCCTCCAGCGCCCCTATCGAGGAGACGAGCGTCGAGCTGTGGGACAGGAACCACGAGGTCCTCGCGAAGGGGTACTTCCTGGTCTCACGCGAAGCGTTCAAGATTATGAAGGAGCAGGGGGCAGGCGGAAACCTCATCTTTGTGGCCTCCAAGAACGCTCTGGCCGCCGGCAAGAACGCCAGCGCCTATTCCTCGGCGAAAGCTGCGGAGCTGCATCTGGCGCGGTGTTTGGCGGAGGAGGGTGGAGCCGACCGCATCCGGGTCAACACGGTAAACCCTGACGCGGTGATCCAGGGATCCAGGATCTGGGACTCCGGCTGGCGCGAGGAGCGCGCGCGAGCCTACGGGATAGTGCCCGACGAACTCGAGGACTACTACAGGCAACGCAACGTGCTCAAGGTTAACGTGCTCCCCGAGAACGTCGCCGAGGCCGTGCTGCACTTCGCCTCCGAGACGCGCTCCTCGAGGAGCACGGGCAACGTTTTGAACGTGGACGGCGGGGTCAAGGACGCCTATCCCCGCTAGATGGAGAGGAGGCACTTGAACCACCAGCTTCTCCGGGAAGAGGTAGTGAGAGTCTCCCGGCGCATGAGCGAGTCGGGTCTCGTCATGGGAACCTCCGGCAACGTCAGCGCCCGGACCCCCGACGGCAACGTGCTCGTAACACCGAGCGGGCTCGACTACGCGGCTATGGACCCGGAAGACGTAGTGCTCGTAGACCTCGAAGGTGCGGTGGTAGAAGGCTCCTTCGAGCCCTCGGTCGAAACCCCGATGCACACCGGCATCTACCGCGCCAGGCCCGAGACCGGCGGCATAGTCCACACCCACGCCCGTTACTCGACTACCCTGGCATGCCTCAACTGGGAGCTTCCTCCCATACACTACATGCTCGCCGTGCTCTCCGACGAGGGACGGGTGCCCCTAGCCCGCTACGCCACGTACGGCACCGTGGCGCTCGCGCGCAACGCCGCCGAGGCACTCGGCTCCTCGCACGCGGCCTGCTTGCTCAGCAACCACGGCACCATCGCCGTCGGCGGGTCCGTGAGCGAGGCGTACTCCCGCACCGAGCTTCTCGAGGAGATGGCGGAACTCTACTACCGCGCCAGGACCGCCGGAGAGCCGGTCGTCCTTACCCACGGACAGATGGCCGAGGTCTCGGCCAAGATCCACGACTACGGCCAGCACAAACCCTCGCCCTCCAGGACAGAATGATCGCGGCAGATGTAATCGTGATCGGGGCGGGGGTGGTGGGCGCGAGCGTCGCCTTCCACCTCGCCGAGCGCGGTGTAGACACCCTGGTGCTCGACCGCGAAGGTCCCGCCGCCGGCTCGACTGCGCGTTCCGGAGCCCTGATCCGGGCTCACTACCCTACCGCGCTGGAGGCAGACCTGGCCTGGGAGAGCCTCACAGACTACTTCGAGCTGTGGGGCGAGCGGGTCGGGGGAGGCTGTGGCTTCACCCGTACGGGCTTCGCCTACCTGGTCGCAGAGGAGAACGTCGAAGCCCTGCGCCACAACGTCGCCCTGCAACAAGGGGTCGGAGTGGAGACGGGCATTGTTGGCCCCGACGAGCTAGGCGAGATAGACCCTGCGCTCCGCACGACCGGTGTCTCTCTCGCCGCCTACGAGCCTCGCGGCGGCTACGCGGACCCCACCGCTACCGCCGTAGGCTTTCTCCGGGCGGCAAAGACGCTCGGAGCGCGCTTCGAGCGTAGGCGCGCGACTGCTCTACTCGTCAGCGGGGACCGCATCCGGGGAGTCAGAACGGAGGACGGCCCCGTGGAGTCGGGTGCCGTGGTGCTCGCCGCCGGGGCGTGGTCCGTGCCGATCGCCGAAAGCGCCGGTCTGGACCTTCCCATCCGGCCGGCCAGGGTGCGGGTCGCGCTCTTCGAGCGTCCTTACGCGCTACCGACGCACCTCACCCTGATCGACACTACAGAGGGCTTCTACGCGAGGCCCGCCGCCGAGCAGACCACCCTCGTCGGCAGCCGGGACAGCCTGGAGTGGCTGGGTAGCCCCGACGCTCCAACGCCGGAGCCCGACGGGACCTTTATCGTGGCAGCCCTGCGAAAGGTCGCGCAGCGCCTCCCCGCGCTCGCGCAAGCCCCGTACCGCTCGGGCCGATCGGGGATACTGGACATGACCCCGGACGGGCGTCCGCTACTCGGGCCCGGTGGGCCAGAAGGTCTCTACCTTGCCGCCGGCTGGAGCGGTACCGGGTTCAAGAAGTCGCCGGCGGTCGGGGCCGAAGTGGCGCGCTGGGTCTCGGACGGCGCCCCGAGCAGGCCAGAGCTTGAAGGTTACGACCTCGCCCGCTTCGATAGGGGCGCCAGGATCCAGGGCCGGCACGAGTACGCTGTCTCGGGCCCTCACTAGACGTAGCGGCGACCCTCGCCCATGTAGGCCATGTACGCCTCGTAGGAGGCCTGGACGAAGGGCGCCAGCGTCACCACGATCATCACCGGTACGAGCAGGAACCCGATCAAGACCGCCATCAACGCCGTCGTGATGGTCCACCCGACGACGATGGCGACGAGCCACGCCGTCTGGTAGAAGACGGACCTGAGCGCGTGGTGGGCCACCGTCGGGCTCTTGTCCCTGTGCGCGAGCCAGATTACGAATGCCACGATCGGCCCGAGAAAGCCCGTGAAGGCGTTCAGGAAGGTGCTCAGATGGGCAAGCGCCGACCACGTGCGCTCGTCCCGCGTGCTCATCGTTCCCCCGATCGGACCGTAGGGCGCGGGCCACCGCTCGTACTCTCGCTGGACGCCGTAGTTGCCTGTTTCTCTCTCCATGCATGCTCCTTGTAGCCGCTCTCCAACTCACATACGAGCCCCCTACACGAAGGTTTCACCAGCCAACTTGAACGCTCCACTTTCCGTTTACCCACGGGTAAGCGATAATGATGGGGATTCGAAATTACATCTCATGCATCTATGTGGCACGAGAATATATAATGAGTGCAGCCAGAGAAAGGGGCGCAGGTTGACCGGAGAGTCTCGGGGCATGGAGAACGGTGGCGGGACGACCGTCACAGGGATGGAAAGCCTATCTGTCAAGGACAACCGCACGGGCAAGGGCTACGACATAGAAGTCAAGGA
>JBJMIY010000140.1:0-7412 GCA_045806605.1 Rubrobacteraceae bacterium | reverse complement strand
CTTCTACGTGTTCACGAGCGCCGATACCGGCGACATAAATGTGGTATACCGGCGTCGTGACGGAAACTACGGGCTCATAGAGCCTGCCCGTTAGTCCACTGCGACCACTAGTATGAGGTAGCTTGCCTTGGCGAACTTGTTGACGAAGATTTTGAGGATGGGCGAGGGTCGCAAGGTCAAGGTTCTCCAGCAACGCGTGGAGGCGGTCTCGGCGTTGGAGCCCGAGATGGAGAAGCTCTCCGACGCAGACCTGCGGCAGAAGACGGACGAGTTTCGGGAGAGGTTTGCGGGCGGTGAGAGCCTTGACGACCTGTTGCCCGAGGCTTTCGCCGTCGTGCGGGAGGTCTCCAAGCGTACCCTTGGGATGCGCCCCTTCGACGAGCAGATCATGGGCGGCACAGTCTTGCACGAAGGGAAGATCGCGGAGATGAAGACGGGCGAGGGCAAGACGCTCGCCGCGACCATGCCCGTCTACCTCAACGCCCTGAGCGACAAGGGCGTCCATATCGTTACCGTCAACGATTACCTCGCCAGGCGCGACGCAGGCTGGATGGGCGAGATCTACGAGTTCCTCGGCCTCAAAGTAGGTCTCATTCAGGACAATATGGGCTTCGAGGAGCGCAAGGTAGCCTACGACTCGGACCTCACCTACGGCACCAACGCCCAGTTCGGCTTCGACTACCTGAGGGACAACATAGCGACGTCCACGGATCAACTCGTGCAGCGCGAGCTCAGCTTCGCCATCGTGGACGAGGTCGACTCGATCCTGATAGACGAGGCGCGCACGCCGCTCATCATCTCCGGGATGCCTGAGAGCGCAGCCGACGTCTACTACCGCTTCGCGGCTATAATCCCGCGTCTCAGGGAGGGCGAGGACTACGAGGTAGACGAGAAGAAACGCCAGATCGCACCGACCGAGAGCGGTTTCGAGCATGTAGAGAAGGCACTTGGCGTCGAGAACCTATTCGACGACGTCAATACCAACATCGTCAACCACCTCAACCAGGCCCTCAGGGCGCACGCGCTCTTCCACAAGGACGTCGAGTACATCGTGAGCGACGGTCAGGTCTTTATCGTGGACGAGTTCACAGGGAGGGTTCTCGAGGGGAGACGGTACTCCGAGGGGCTCCACCAGGCCATAGAGGCCAAGGAGGGCGTGGAGATCCGGGAGGAGAACCAGACGGTCGCAACCATCACAATCCAGAACTTCTTCAGGCAGTACGACAAGCTATCCGGGATGACGGGCACGGCGGCCACCGAGGCCGACGAGTTCATGCACATCTACAAGATGGAGGTCGTCTCCATCCCGACGCACAAGGACATGATCCGGGACGACAGAGAAGACCTGGTCTACAAGACCAAGAAGGCCAAGTACGGAGCCGTCATCGATGACCTGGTCGATCGCAACAGGGAGGGCCAGCCGGTACTGGTGGGTACGGTCTCCGTGGACGTCTCCGAACACCTCTCCGGGCTTCTCAAGCGGCGCGGGATCAGGCACAACGTCCTGAACGCCAAGCAGCACGAGCGGGAAGCGGAGATCATCGCCGAGGCTGGCGAGCAGGGCGCGGTCACCATCGCGACGAACATGGCGGGCCGCGGAACGGACATCAAGCTCGGTCCGGGGGTTGCGGAGCTCGGCGGCCTCTACGTGCTCGGGACCGAGAGACACGAGTCTCGCCGCATAGACAACCAGCTCAGAGGCCGCTCCGGGCGCCAGGGCGATCCCGGCGAATCTCGGTTCTATCTGTCTTTCGAGGACGATCTGTTGAGGCTCTTCGGCGGCGACCGCATGCAGGGGGTCATAGACCGCATCGGGCTCGAGGACGACGTGCCGATCGAGGCGGGCATGATCTCCAACTCAGTCAGGCGCGCGCAGGAGCAGGTCGAGAGCCGCAACTTCCAGATCCGCAAACGAATCCTCGAGTACGACGACGTGCTCAACAAGCAGCGCGAGGTGATCTACGCCATAAGGCGCGACATCCTGATGGGCGAGGACGTGGACACGATGAGCTACGTCGAGGAGGTCCTCACGGAGGTCGTATCCCAGTACGTCTCCGACGACGTCTATCCGGAGGAGTGGGACCTGGAGACTCTGGCGGCGGAGATAAACCGCTTCTACCCGACGACCGTAGACTTCAAGGCGCTCGACGTCGAGAACCTCTCGAGCGAGGAAGTCCTGGAGCTGGTCATCGCCGATGCCCGCGAGCGCCTGGAGGAGCGCAGGGCCGAGTGGGAGGAGCGGACCGCCGAGATGGATCGGCGCGGTCTCGCGCGCACCGACGGCGTCGCGTCCTTCGAAGAGGCCGAGAGGAGAACCCTCCTCTCCGTGGTCGACTCCCGCTGGCGCGAGCACCTCTACGAGATGGACTACCTGCGCGAGGGCATTGGCTGGCGCGGACTTAGTCAGAGGGACCCGCTCGTCGAGTACAAGCGCGAGGGCTTCGACATATTCCAGGAGATGGAGCGGGGCCTCAAGGAGGACTACGTTACCTACATCTATCGCATAGAGAACGTCATGCTGCGCGAGGAGGAGATGCAGCAGCTCTCCTACAGCGGTGGGGGAGAGGAGCCGAACCAGCGGCCAAAGAGCCCCAGGAGCTCGGAGGGCAAGATCGGGCGCAACGACCCTTGTCCGTGCGGTAGCGGGAAGAAGTACAAGAAGTGCGGGCTCCAGAACACGCCTGAGCACCAGCGGCTGATGGCGCAGGGAGGCTCGGCGGCTTAGTGTCCGAGCTGAGCGAAAAGACCTCGGAGCTCGAGGAGCGCCTCTCGGAACTCGAGGCGTTCTTCGACGTCGAGGGGCTGCGGGAGGAGGCGTCCGAGCTGGGCGAGCAGATGAGCCGTCCTGGCTTCTGGGACGACCAGGAGAGGGCCAGGGAGCTCTCGGCCCGCTTCTCCAGGGTGCAGGGAAGGATTGGTCTTCTAGAGGGGCTGCGTGGAAGCCTCTCCGACTCCGAGGAGCTGCTCGAGCTCGCGGACGAGGATAGTGACCTCGTCTCCGAGGTCGAGGAAGAGCTGCGGCGGGTCGAGCGGGTGCTCGAGGAGCAGGAGGTGGCGCGCCTCTTCACCGGCGAGTACGACGAGGGGGATGCCATCCTCACGATAAACTCCGGCGCCGGCGGGGTAGACTCGCAGGACTGGGCCGAGATGCTCTCCCGCATGTACCGGCGCTGGGCCGAGCGCAGGGGCTTCGAGCTCGAGGTCATCGAGTACACGGAAGGCGAGGAGGCCGGCATAAAGAGCGCCACCTTCACCGTCTCGGGCGAGTACGCCTTCGGGCTACTTTCTGCCGAGCGCGGTGTCCACAGGCTGGTGAGGATCAGCCCGTTTGACGCAAGTTCCCGAAGACACACCAGCTTCGCGTCGGTCGCCGTCGCGCCCGTCATAGACGACAGGGTCGAGGTCGAGATCGACGAGAAGGACCTCAAGATAGACACATACCGGGCCTCCGGGGCAGGCGGGCAGCACGTCAACAAGACCGATTCGGCTGTACGCATAACGCACCTGCCGACGGGCATCGTTGTGCAGTGCCAGAACGAGCGAAGCCAGCACCAGAACCGCGAGGTCGCGATGAGCGTTCTTAGGGCGAGGCTCTTCGAGCTGGAGCGCGAGAGGCGCGAGCAGGAGATCGCCGCGCAGAGCGGAGAGAAGGCTGACATCGAGTGGGGGTCCCAGATCCGGTCCTACGTACTTCACCCCTACAAGCTGGTCAAGGACCACCGAACCGGCGAGGAGACCGCCAACGTGGACCGCGTCCTCGACGGCGACCTGGACGACTTCATCTACGCCTACCTGAAGAACAGGGCCGTCGCCTAGCACCGTGTCCGGGAAGACGCTATTCGCTCTCCTGGTACTGGTTTTTATCGTGCTCGCCCCTTTCACCGTCCTGCCCGCGCTGCTGGAATCTGCGACCGCGCGACTCCTGCAGGACCAGCTCGGGCTCGAGGAGGCGCCCGAGGTGGAGATCGAGAGCACGCCCGCACCGATGATGTACGCGGGTAGCTTCTCGAGGGCCCTCGTCTCGGCGAACGGGATCGATATAGCCGGAGTGAAGACCAGTAACGTGATCATGGATCTCGACCCGTTCAATCTGAACATTATGGAGAGCGCGACGAGCGGCGAGGTGAGCACCGAGCAGCCGCTCTCGGGTAAGCTGAGCGTGTCACTCTCGGAGGACAACGTCTCGCACCTCGCGCAGGTCGGGTCCGGGGTGCCCGTGCAGGACGTCCAGCTCGAGGACGATCAGGTCGTCCTGGAGATGTCCCTCGGCTTCGGGGCGCCGGTCACCGTGCGGGGGCGCCTGTTTCTGCAAAACGGGCTGCTCATCTTCCAGCCGGAGCAGGTCGAAGGTGCACCCGCCTTCGTCTCTTCCGAGCAACTGCTCGCGTTGACGCGCTTCTCGTACCCTCTAACAGATTTGCCGTTCGGCGCCAGAGTCACGGGCGTAAAGGTCCGGAAGGGCAGCCTTACCCTCTCCGGCTATATACAGGAAATCCCGTTGGGCGGGATCCCCGCCAGTTGATAAAGACAACCTTTGTTGTTATCTTCCCCCGTGGCCGGTTGAGACATTGGAGGCTCAGGCCGCCGTCTGCGGCGCATATCACGCCCGGCGCGTCACATCTGGAGAGGTAATGATCCGATTCGACAACGTCACCAAGTTATATGGTAAAGACACGGTCGCGCTCGAGCGCGTGAGCCTGGAGATAGAGCCAGGCGAGTTCGTGTTCCTGGTCGGGGCGAGCGGCTCCGGCAAGTCCACAATGGTGCGGCTGATCCTGAAGGAGATAGAGCCTTCGGCTGGCGCTATCTATGTCAAGGGAGTCAGGCTCTCGTCTGTGCCGCGGCGCAAGATCCCGCGCCACCGGCGCAACATCGGGACCGTCTTCCAGGACTTCAAGCTGCTCCCGAACAAGACGGCTGCCGAGAACGTCGCCTACGCGATGGAGGTGACTGGCCAGAGGCGCCGCGCCATCCGCACGAAGGTGCCCCAGATACTAGATCTCGTGGGCCTCTCGGGGAAGATGGACAAATACCCGGACATGCTCTCGGGCGGCGAGCAGCAGCGCGTCTCCATCGCCAGGGCCTTCGTCTCGCAGCCGCCGCTGCTCGTCGCTGACGAGCCGACCGGCAACCTCGACCCGAACACGAGCGTCGGAATAATGCAGCTTTTGCACCGGATCAACCGCATAGGCACTACCGTGCTCGTCGCCACCCACGACAAGGAGATGGTGGACGTGATGCGCAAGAGGGTCGTAGCCCTCGAAGAGGGGCGCGTGATCAGGGACAAGGTGAGGGGGGCCTATGCCGATGAGGTTTAATTTCGGGTTCTTTACGCGGGAGGCGCTCAAGAACCTCCGCTTGAACCTCCTGATGAGCATCACTGCCATAACGACGACGTTCATCTGCATCGTGGTCCTTGGGGTCGCATGGCTGGTAAGCGCGCACGTCGGAGGGGTGACCTCCTCCGTGCGCCAGGACGTGAGCGTCGAGGCGTATTTCCCGCCGGACGCCACGCAGGAAGAGATAGATAGCATAATCTCCGACGTCAAGAGCTGGCCCGAGGTCTCCGGCGTCAGCTACGTCTCCGAGGAGGAGGCGCTCGCAGCTTTCAAGGAGACCTTCGCGGACAGGCCGGAGCTCTCCGAGAACCTGGCCCCCGGCGTCCTGCCAGCGTCGATCCAGATCCAGCTGGAGGACCCCAGCGAGGCCGAGGCCGTGGCTCAGAGGCTCGAGCAGGAAAAGGGGTTCACCGACGATAACCTGAGCTATCCGCAGCAGACTATCGAGCGGCTCAACTCGGTCACCTCGTACATGATCTGGGGTCTCTACGGCGCCACGATGCTGTTCCTGATCTCCAGCGTGCTCCTGATCTCCAACGCCATTCGGCTCTCCATCTTTGCCCGTCGCAAGGAGATCGAGGTGATGAAGCTCGTCGGGGCCTCCGACAGCTTCGTGCGCACCCCGTTCGTCTTCGAGGGGATGGTGCAGGGTCTGATCGGGGCCGGACTGGCCGCTTTTGCCGTGATCTGGATAAACTTCCTGTTCATCGACTGGGCGCGCGACGCACTGCCCTTCGTCCCGATCTCCGCCGATGCGGTTAACCCCATTCTCCTCTTGCTGGTCCTGGTGGTCGTGGGCGTGGTAATAGGAGTAGTCGGCAGCTTCCTCTCCGTGACGCGGTTCTTGAGGAAGATCTAGAGAAGGCTTCAGGCCTCACGTTACAGGCATCAGCAGATAGGTCTTCTGAGACCGTGCTTGGTCGAGGCGACGGTCCTGGAGGCGCTTTTGTAACCACCTCGCGCTTCGGGAGGGCTTCCGACAGCGCACGGCGGATCCTCGACGACGAGCCCTGAAGCCTTTAACCTGTCGCGTGATAGACTCAGGCCGTGCTCTTTTCTGAGACAAGAGTCCTTTCTTGATTTTGCCGGCCGTGCTGGTGCGCCGGGGCAAGTACTCGGTCGCCGACCCGCTCTTCGTGGAGGAGCGGCGGCCTGTGCTGGTCGCCCGCAAATTGCGCCGCGGCGCCGAGGCCGGGGATATCGTGCTGGTGAACGCGCGCGAGAAGAACCGCTCGCTGCGTGGCGAGGTGACGCGCGTCATCGGGACTTCGGAAGATCCGCGCAACGTCTACGAGGCGCTTTTCGCCTCTATCGGAACCTCCCGTACCTTCCCGAAGAAGGTGGACGAAGAGGCCGAAACCGTGGCGCGCAGGGAACGTGGCGAACGCAGTGACCTGCGTCATCTACCTACGGTTACCATCGATGGCGCCGACGCCAGGGATTTCGACGACGCTATCTCGGTGGAGCGGACCGGCGACGGATACAGGGTGTGGGTGCACATAGCCGACGTAACGCATTACCTGGAGCCCGGCTCCGCGCTGGACAAGCAGGCCAGGTTCAGGGGAAACTCCGTCTACCTGCCGGGCACGGTCGCGCCGATGCTGCCCAGGCGACTCTCGGACGACGTCTGCTCCTTACGTCCGCGCGAAGATCGGGCCGCCGTGACGGTCGAGATGGAAGTGGATGGGGAGGGTAAAACGAAGGGCTTCAAGGCTTTTCGGAGCGTGATCGTGAGCGATGCCAGGCTCACCTACGAGGGCGTGGACGCCTTCTTGAATGGCGATGGTGTAGTGGAGAAACCGGATCTTATCATGAGCGCTTACGAGCTCTCGCGCAGGCTCAAGGGGCGTGCCGCGCGGAGGGGCAAGCTGGAGCTTGGTGGAAGGGAGCCAGAATACGAGATAGATGAGGATGGTGTTCCCATCGGTGCCGGGGTGCGCAGGTCCACGCCGGCGAGGCAGCTGATCGAGGAGCTCATGGTCCTCGCCAACGAATCGGTCGCGAAGTTGCTGCAACGCAAGAAGGGTGGCGTCTTCAGGGTGCACGAGAGGCCGGACGAGGAGTCGTTGGAGA
>JBJMIY010000139.1:0-7575 GCA_045806605.1 Rubrobacteraceae bacterium | reverse complement strand
AGGCCCTTCCCGTCAGCGACGGCTACGTTCCGCTCGACGTTACGCACCGAGCGCATGCCGGGGATCACGGTGGACACTGCGGGGTGGCTCAGGATGTAGCGCAGCGCCACCTCGGCTACCTCGTCCTCCGTGACGCCCAGCTCGGAGACTATGGCCCGAACCCGCTCGTAGACTTGCTGCTTGCGGTCGCCCCGGAAGTAGTCGTTGCGGAAGTCGTCCTCGTCGAAGGTGGTATCGGGGGTTATACGTCCGGTAAGCGCACCCTCGTCGAAGGGCACCCGCACGATGACGCCAACGTCGTGCTCTATACAGGCCGAGAACAACTCGTCCTCGGGGCTCTGGTCGAAGACGTTGTATATGACCTGCACCGTGTCCACCATGCCGGTCTCTATGAGCCTGATGGCGTTAGAAGGCTGGTGGTCGTTAATTGAGATGCCGCAGAACCGGATCTTTCCTTCGCCTTTGAGTTCCTCCACCGCCTCGAGCCAGTCTCCCTGACCGACCCACTCGTCGGACCAGACGTGGAACTGCTGCACGTCTATGGCATCGACCCCAAGGTTCTCGAGGCTCGTCTCGGTGCACTCCCTGACGTAGTCTCCTGGGTAAACCTCGTTGGGGTGCAGACCCCACGGAGCGGGCCAGATGCGGTTCCTGGGCGGGATCTTGGTGGCGACGTAGACGGTCTCTTCCCTCTGTGCAACCACCTGTCCCACGAGCTGCTCGCTGTGTCCCTCCCCGTAGGCGAGAGCCGTGTCTATGAAGTTCAGACCGAGGTCTATGGCCCTGTTCAGGGCTCGGAGCGACTCGTCGTCATCGGCGCCGATCCAGGCGTCTTTGCCGATCCCCCAAGCCCCGTAGCCGACCTCGGATACCTCCAGCCCTGTCCTGCCGAGCTTCCTGTAGTTCACGCATCCCTCCACTCATAAAGCCTGCCGAATACTCTCAATTCCTTACCACGACGCGCTTGCCGCGAAACCGGTCCTGTAGGACAGCCCTGGGGGTGCGCTACTATAATGCGCCGAGAAGGGAGGTCTGGTAGATGAGGATCCTCGACGAGCGGCGGGAGGCTCTGGTAGAGCGGGAGCGGGAACTCCTGGAGAGGTTCATAGGATTCTTGAAGGACTTCGGGGCGCCGTCCGAGGACGCGGAGCTCATCCGGCGGGCGCATGCAGATCTCGAGGAGCTCTTCCTGCTCGTCATCGTCGGCGAGTTCAACTCGGGGAAGTCCGCCTTCATCAATGCGCTGCTCGGCGCGGAGATAGCCGGGGAGGGCGTGACACCGACGACGGATCGCATCACCGTCCTGCGCCACAGCGACGAGCCGGTCGAGAGGGCTCGGCGAGACGGTATCCTGGAGAAGGGGCATCCGAACGGGTTTCTGCGGGAGATCGCCGTCGTGGATACGCCGGGGACGAACGCCATCATCCGTCACCACGAGGAGCTGAGCCGGGGCTTCGTGCCAAGGAGCGACCTGGTGCTGTTCGTCACCTCGGCCGAGCGTCCCCTGACCGAGAGCGAGCGCGGTTACCTGGAGCTGATACGGGACTGGGGAAAGAAGGTCGTGCTGGTCGTAAACAAGGCCGACCTGCTGCGGGATGAGGAGGATGCCGACGAGGTCCGCTCCTTCGTCGAGAGCGGCATCCGGTCTGCCCTCGGCCTCGCGCCGCCCATCTTCCTCGTCTCAGCGCTCCTGGCGCGCAAGGCGAAGGCCGCCATGAGCAACATCGAGCGCGATGCCCTGTTAAAGGCTAGCGGGTTCGCAGACCTCGAGCGCTACGTCTCGGAGCTGCTGGACGAGGAGGGACGGGTGCGGCTCAAGCTGGAGAGCCCGCTCGGTGTGGCCGAGGAGCTTACCAGACGCTACCGCGCGGCGGTGGAAGAGCGTTTGAGCCTGCTGGAAGAGGACTTCAGGACCTCGGAGAACGTGGAGGCTCAGCTCGGGCTTTACACGGAGGACATGAGGCGCGACTTCGAGGCGCGCCTGGCGGAGATCGAGAACATCATCCACTCCCTGAACGAGCGGGGCGACGCGTGGCTGGAGGAGAACGTCCGGCTGATGAACTTCCGCGAGCTCCTCCGGCAGGAGAAGGTGCAGGAGCGCTTCAAGCGGGAGGTCGTCGCCGACACCGGGGACCTCATAGACGAACGGGTAGACGAGCTCATAGACTGGATGGTGGACAGGAACCTCAAGCAGTGGCGCGCCATCGTCGAATACGTCGAGCGCCGCCGCCAGGCGCGCTACGACGAGCGACTGATCGGGGAGGTCGGCGACCGCTTCGAGTACAACCGTAGCCAGCTCCTGCAGTCAGTCGGCAAGAACGCCACGGGCGTCGTGCAGCACTACGACAGGGACCGAGAGTCCGAGCAACTGGCCGCTTCTATACAGGGCGCCGTCGCCCAGACGGCGGCGCTGGAGGTCGGGGCCGTGGGCATAGGCGCCGTCGTCGTAGCCCTCGCGACGACCCGGTTTCTAGACGCGACGGGCCTGATCGCCGCCGCCATAATCGCTGGGTACGGCCTCTTCGTCCTCCCGAACCGGCGCCGCAAGGCGCAGCGGGAGTTCCGCGAGAAGACCGACTCGCTGCGCAAACGCCTCGGCGAGGTGATTAGCAGGCAGTTCGACACCGAGCTGGGCCGCTCCGTCGAGCGGATGCGCGATGCCATAGCACCCTACACCCGCTTCGTCCGCACGGAGCACGCGCGCATGACCGAGGCTAGCTCGACACTCTCCGGGATAGACGGTGAGATCGAAGCCCTCAAAGTCGAGATAGCCGCCCCGGAGGTCGGCCCGGGCAAGGCTTCCTAGATTCCGTGCTCGGAAGTACTTCTAGTGATCATCCGGCTCGGACTCTTCACGATCGGAACCGGGGCTGGATCCGGCGCCTCCGATGCTCAGGATCGAGCCCACGCTCCCTATGCTGAGGATCGAGCCCGTGCTGCCTATGCTCAGGATCGAACCCGCGCTGCCTATGCTCAGGATGGACCCTGCGCTGCCGATGCTCAACACGCTCCCGATGCTCAGCATGCTGCCCACGCTCCCGAAGCTCAAGATGCTGAAAAGGCTCCTCGCGCTCATCAGGCCCGCGAGGTTCCCCGCCCCGGCGCGGGATCGCTTCTTCGAGCGTGCAGCCCTGTGCATGACGACCTCCTCTTATCCCGGTCCTTATGCCTCCTCGAGCCAGTCTAGCAGCATAGCCGGAGATCTCACCCCGCCAGAGCGGCTCGCGTTGTAGACTTGGGCGCCGGAAGTCCACGAACCGCGGGGTGCAGAGATGGCTGATCGGAGGACGAAGGAGCGGAAGCTGGTGGCCCTGATGGTCAACGACCTTGGGGCCGGGAGCGAATCGGACGCGGCGGTGATCGAAGACGAGGCTCACGCCCTCTCGGACGAGGAGCTCGACAGGACGCTAGCCGGGAGACTCGACCTGCCCTACCCTGTCGACGAAGAGGTGCTGGACCGCGCCCTCGCGCGCGTCGAGGAGCCCGAGGAGCTCTCAGAACAAGGCGGCTTCACGGGCGCCCCGGACATGAGTCACGACCCGCGCCCCGAGGAGCGAGAGGGCTAGTTCCCGCTCCGTCGAACGGTCCTCGTAGCGTTCTGGAGAGGTTATCTAGTAAAGGTGAGCAGGGCATTCGAGGATCACGCGGCGGAGTTCGCACGCTAAACCGCCCTAGCGGCCGGCTTCTTTCAATCGCCGTTCCAGCTCGGCGACGCGCGCCTCGAGCTCGGCGATGCGCTCGTTCTTTGCCTGGCACTTCCGCCGCCAGCGGTCCCGGATCCTCCGCTCGAACTCGACCGAGGTCCTGAGCACCCGCCGGTACTCGGCCTCGACCCGCGCTCGCTCCTCCTCGATTCGCCGCTGCATCCCCCGCCAGTGTAGCGCGAAAGATCAGGGTAGAGACGTAGCATGCTACGTCTCTACCCCGTCCCCTCCTCGGGCCGGCCCCTATACGTCTCTACCCAGTCCCCCCTCGGACCGGCCTTCCGAGTCCTCGATCTGGATGCGCCTGGGCTCCTGTACCGCGGCCGCACCCGCGACCCTTACCTCGAGCACACCGTCCTGGAACCGCGCGCTGATGCTGCTCTCGTCCGTGCCCTGCGGCAGCGACATGCTCCTCCGGAACGACCCGTAACGGCGCTCCCTCACGTAGTAGCCGGCTCCTTCCTTCTGCTCCTCAGCCTGGCGTACCCCGCTGATGGTCAGAACCCCGTTGTGGAACGTGATGTCCACATCTTCCTGCTTCACACCAGGCAGCTCGGCCCGCACCACGATGTCGCCGTCCTCCTGGAGCACGTCGAGCGCCGGCGCCCACTGGGAAGGCGCCTCACCCTGCTGGCGTCCCCCCGCCCGGGACAGGGAGCCGAATACCTCGTCGAACATACGGTTCATCTCACTCTGCATGTCGTAGAAACCACGGAACGGAGTCAAGGCCATCTCGAACACCTCCTTCTCCTCGCGCCCTATCAGGGCTAACCTATTCCTGCGCCCGCATTATACCCCTCCACCACAGTTTGTAAACAGCTTTCAGACAGTTTTTTCGTGTTTTGTTACAGTTTTTGCCCGATCTATGGTAGACTACGGGCATGAGAGAGAGGATGTCTGGCGCGGAGAGGGGTCTGGTTGGCAGGAGGCTGGTAGCCATCCGCGGGCGGCGGATGTGGACGCAGGGGCGGCTGGCCGAGGAAGCGGGGGTAAGCCCGACCACTGTTTCGGGGATCGAGAGTGGCAGGATCTCGCGCCCCCACTTCGGAACGTTGCGCAAGCTGGCGAGAGCTCTGGGTGTGGAGTCCGAGGAGCTCGTGTCGGAGCTGGGATCCGGCGGAGAGAGCGCGGCTTCTCCCCTGTCACTCGACTGGGCGATGTCTTCGGGCGAAGACGAGTTCGAGCGGGGGCTTGAGGGTGCTTCTGTGGAGGGCTTGAGCTCTCTGTCGCGGGAGCTCGACGAAGAGGAAGGTCGTTTAAGGCAGATGTATGGGGAGGCCAGGGGGAGCGAGCAGCGCAGGCTCATAAAGATCATGATCCGCCAGGTGGCCGCCAACTCCGGCTCCGTGGAAGCCTCGATCACGGCGCACGAAGACAACCGGGCTCCGGACCTCTCCTCGCCTGGCGAGTAGGAACGGCCTCCCCACCGCCGGGCTAACGATCCGGGGCGAGCTCGGAGAGGCGGGCTGACGGGTGGATGATGTCGGGATCTGTGACCACGTCGACCAGAGCGACGGAGCCGGAGGCGAGAGCCTCCTCGTGCCTGGTGGAGACGAGCGAGAGCTCCGGATGTTGCTCCACCGCATCCAGGACCTCCAGGAAGCTCTCGCCGGGGACGGTGTAGAAGCGCCTGACGCCTGCCTGCGCCAGTACCTCCACCGCCACAGAACCCGCTCCTCTTGTGGAACTAACGGTCACAGGACTCTCCCCCATGATTTTTGCTCCATATATCCTACACTCCCGCCTTCAGGACGGCTTATAGTATGAGGGGGTTCGAGAAGGGAGCAGGCGGGTGACTCGTACTGACGTGCTGGTAGTCGGCTGCGGCGTGATCGGGCTGACGGCCGGCGTCCGCATGCGAGAGGCGGGCCTCGGTGTTCGGATTGTGACGGCCGAGCTACCCCTCCAGACCACGTCGAGCGTGGCCGCCGCGATCTGGTACCCGTACAAAGCCTATCCCGAAGACCGCGTGCTCTCCTGGGGAAGCGAAACGTTCGAGATGTTCGAAGAACTCTCCCACCTCCACGAGAGCGGCGTGCGCATGCGCGAAGGGGTGGAGATCTGGCGCCACCCGGTCCCCGACCCCTGGTGGGCCGGAGCGGTGCCCGGCGTCCGCCGGTGCACGGATGACGCGCTGCCGCCCGGCTACACCGACGGCCACGCTTTCGTCGCGCCGGTCATCGAGATGCCGGTCTACCTCGGCTACCTGATGGACCGCTTCGTGGGGTCCGGGGGGCATATCGAGCACCGCGCCCTCTCTTCGCTGGAGGAGGCCGGGGAGGGGAGTGTAGTCGTCAACTGCGCGGGGCTCGGAGCGCGCGAGCTCGTCGGCGACCCGTCGATGGAGCCGATAAGGGGCCAGATCGTGCGCGTGCGCAACCCCGGCCTCGAACGTTTCGTGCTCGACGGAGAGAACCCGGAAGGCGTAACCTACGTGATCCCACGCTCGCGAGACTGCATCCTGGGCGGCACGGCCGAAGAAGGAGAGTGGGACACCGAGCCCCACCCACCGACCGCAGCGGCCATCCTGCGCCGCTGCGTGGCTCTCGAACCGCGGCTCGCGGAGGCCGAGGTGCTCGAGCACAAGGTGGGTCTGAGGCCGGGACGACCCGAGATCCGGCTCGAAATAGAGGACGTATCCAAGAGCCCGCCGCGCGTACACAACTACGGCCACGGCGGCTCTGGCGTAACGCTCTCATGGGGCTGCGCCGAAGAGACGTTGCGGCTCGTACTCCAGGCGCTCGATAGCTGATAGCTAGCCGCTCTCTCCTCGGGGTCCCTATCCTCGATCGCGGGCAGCGCTCGTTCACCCGACGAGACACACCTGGCGTTCGATGACCCGTAGGTCAAGCCGAACGGCGGCATCCGGCGCATAAATTCGGACAAGATTGGTTCGACCAGATGACCAGAGAGTCCCTGGACGGTCGCCAGGAACGTCAAAAATGGGTATTTTCACAGATGTGTCCGGGTTCCTGCAATGGCACACTTGTATCCAGATAGCGCCGATTATCAGGTAAATCAAATCCACGTCGAGGGCTATGAGGTCTTCCTCCCGCTCTTATAAGGAGGTCCAACTGACGACACAACAGGCCCAGCGCATCTGGGGTTGATCTATTCGAGGACGAGGGCTTCACACCTTCGGGGAGGTATAACTTCATGAAAAAGTCAAGCTGCAGGCCGAGTCTCGGGCCTGGGTCCGTCACGTGGCCCCGCTCACAACGCATCGACACTCCTCCGGCTGATAAGATTCAGGGCCTGGGGTGTCTATTGCCCCCAGCTCTCTTCGGTCGCGGAAGTTCCGTGACCCCTGAGCGGTTCGCAGGTTAGCGAATGTTGACTGGTAGATTGGGACGGGTTGAAATGGTGACTGCTTCCGACGAAGAAGGGATATCCAGGCCTTCGACGCTTGTAATAGTCGATGATCACCCCCTCTTTCGGGCCGCGATCAGGCAGATGTTGGGCCAGTGGCCAGACCTGGAGGTGGTGGGAGAGGCATCCGATGGTTGTGAGAGCTTAGAGCTTTGCCGCCGCTTGCATCCCGAGCTGGTCCTGATGGACCTGAGTATGCCCAATATGGATGGGTTTGAGGCAACCCGCGAGATCAAACAGGAATCACCGTCCACCATCGTGCTGGCGCTAACTGCGTTCGAGGAGCCTGAGTACCTGTTAAAGGCCCTGAGGGCTGGAGCCTCGGGTTACGTCCTGAAACACATGGGTTCCCAACAGATAGTCGGGGCGATCAGAAGGGTGCTAGATGGCGACTCACCCTTGAACCAGGAGGTCGCCATGCAGCTGCTCATTCGCTTGATCGGAGAAATGAAAGACAAGGAAGCCGAGCCAAAGCCGTTGCTTCCCATACCCCTTTCACCGC
>JBJMIY010000138.1:0-6352 GCA_045806605.1 Rubrobacteraceae bacterium | reverse complement strand
TGAGGTGCTCGATCGCGAGGGCATTCAGGTGTGGCGGATGCCCTACGTCGGGGACTACATGACCTCGCTCGAGATGGCCGGCTTCTCCATCACGCTCTTGAAGCTCGACGACGAGATGAAGGGCTACCTCGCGGCGCCGTGCGACGTGGCGGCCGGACGACCGTTCTAGAAAGGAGATAAAAGGGATGGAAGCATACCTCGCGGAGTTCATCGGTACGATGCTCCTCATCATCCTCGGTGACGGGGTGGTCGCCGGCGTCCTACTGAGGAACTCCAAGGCCGAGAATTCGGGCTGGATCGTCATCACGCTCGGGTGGGGAATGGCCGTCGCCGTGGCCGTCTACTGCGTCGGCCAATTTAGCGGCGCCTACATCAACCCGGCCGTCACCCTCGGTGCCGCCGTAACTGGAGGACTCGAATGGGCGGTGGTCCCGGGCTACATAATCGCGCAGTTCCTCGGGGCGTTCGTAGGAGCGGTGATCGTTTATCTGGCGTACCTGCCGCACTGGGCGGAGACCGCGGACCCCGGCCTCAAGCTCGGTGTTTTCTCGACCGCACCGGCGATCTACAACACCCCGGCCAACATCATCTGCGAGATCATCGGTACCTTCGTACTGGTCTTCGGGGTCTTCGGCATCGTCAGCAACGCGAACGCCGCCCCCGGCGAACTCGCCGCGGTGATCGGCACCGGCCTGAACCCGCTCCTGGTCGGCCTGCTCGTGCTCGGCATCGGGCTCTCGTTAGGGGGCCCTACAGGCTACGCCATAAACCCGGCCCGCGACCTCGGCCCGCGTATCGCCCACGCCGTCCTCCCGATTCCGGGCAAGGGAGGCTCGGACTGGGGGTACGCCTGGATCCCGGTAGTCGCCCCAATCATCGGCGGCATTCTCGGCGCCTTGGCGTTTACTCTGCTCTTCGGCTAACGGCCGGATGCGCGATCGGGAGGCCGGCAGAGGAGGCCGGCCTCCTTTTTCCTGGCGGGATTGCCGGGCGCCCGCCGCGGATGTAACCTTGCCCCTGGCGGACTACCGTCGGGCACGTAGGAAGATGATGGTTTTGAACGAAGAAAGGGGCCCATGAGCCCTACGGAGCAGGCTCCCCGTGGCCACCTCTCTGGAAGGCAGACGGCGGAGGCGCGACCGGCCTCTATAGCCGAGGCCTTCGATCGCAACGCGCAAAGCGCGCCGGAGAAGCTCTGCCTGCGCTTCGAGGACGAGGACTGGAGCTACGGGCGGCTGCGCGGGCGCGCCGGGGCCTTCGCCGCAGCGCTCGGGAGCTGGGGCCTGCGACCAGGCGACCGGATCGCTCTCTTCCTGGGCAACCACCCTGATTTCCTCGCGGCCTACCTTGGCGCCCACCTGGCTGGTGGTGTCGTGGTGCCTGTGAACAGGAGTTACCGGCGAGCCGAGCTGCGGCACATCTTCGGGGACGCCGGAGTGCGACTCTGCGTCACGGACGGGGAGGGGCGGCCCGAGCTAGAGCGGGTGCGGGGAGACCTCCCGGCCCTGGAGAGGGTGGTTGAGCGCGGCGAGGACCTCGACACCTTCCTGGGAGACGGCGGGAGCGGCGAGCCGGCGATGCCGCGTGGCGAGGACCTCGCGCTGATCGCCTACACCTCGGGCACGACGGGCCGGAGCAAGGGCGCGATGCTACTGCACCGCAACCTGCTCGGCAACGCCGAAGCAATCTGCGCAGCCTGGAGGTGGACGGCCGAGGATCACCTCCTGCTCACCTTGCCCCTGTTCCACTCGCACGGCCTCATGGTCGGCGCGCACGGCACGCTCCTTACCGGGGCAAGCGCCGAGCTGCGGCGCGGCTTCGACGCCGCCGGGGTATACGATGCCCTCCTTGCAGGAAGCTTCACGATGTTCTTCGGCGTGCCGACGATGTACACGCGGCTTCTGCGCGAGGCGGAGGGCCGCTCGGAGCGGCCGAAGCCCTTGAGGCTGTACGTCTCCGGCAGCGCTCCCTTGAGTCCCCAGGCGTTCGCGGGCTTCGAGAAGGAGTTCGGGCAGCGCATCCTGGAGCGCTACGGCATGACTGAGACGGGGATGAACCTGACCAACCCCTACGACGGGGAGCGCAGGCCAGGCACCGTGGGGATGCCTTTCCCTGGCCAGGAGGCGCGGGTCGTGGACCTCGAGACGCGTGAGGTCTCGTCGGTGGGGGAGATCGAGGTTCGCGGCCCCCACGTCTTCGCGGGGTACTGGGAGCGGCCCGAGGCAACTGCAGAGAGCTTCGACGACGAGGGCTGGTTCCGCACGGGCGACCTGGGGAGCGTGAGCGAGGACGGGTACTTCCAGATCAGCGGTCGGAAGAAGGAGCTCATCATCACGGGCGGCTACAACGTCTACCCCAGGGAGATCGAGGAGCTTCTCGAGGACTGCCCCGGTGTAGCCGAGGTGGCCGTGGTGGGGCTGCCCGACCCGGAGTTCGGGGAGAAGGTGGTCGCGGCCGTCGTGCGCGACGACCCGGCGCTGAGCGCCGAGAAAGTGGTGAACTTCTGCAGGGAGGACCTCGCAGGTTACAAGAAGCCGCGCGAGGTTGCCTTCGTGGACACACTGCCGCGCAACGCGCTCGGCAAGGTCTTGAAGCACGAGGTACGCGAAAGGCTCATAGAAGCAGAAAGGTAGGACACCTTGGAATCCACGCAAGATACTATCAACGTAGTTAAAGAGATGGCCGCCGCGATGGAGGAACATCGCCGGTACCTGACGAAGCTCGACTCGGAGATAGGGGACGGCGATCACGGCACGAACATGCACAGGGGCTTCCAGGCCGCCCTCGAGCGACTCGATGGAGCGGACCCCGGCTCCCCGGCCGACGCCCTGAAGGCCGTTTCGATGGCGCTGATCAGCAAGGTCGGCGGCGCGGCCGGCCCGCTATACGGCACGGCGTTCCTGCGCGCCTCGACGGCGCTCCAGGGCAAGGACGAGGTCTCGGCCGAGGACGCCGCGGAGGCGCTCGAGGCGGCGCTGGGGGGGATCAAACAGCGCGGCAAGGCCGAGGTGGGGGACAAGACGATCGTTGACGCCCTCGCGCCTGCGGCGGAGGCCGCGAAAGAGGCGGCCGGCGAACCTGATGCGAGCGTGGCCGGCGTATTCAGGGCCGCGGCCGAGGCCGCGAAGGAGGGTGCGGAGTCCACTGTCCCGCTCACGGCGAGGAGGGGCCGGGCGAGCTACCTCGGGCCTCGTGCCGCCGGGCACCAGGACCCGGGTGCGACCTCTACCTACTACCTGCTCGACGCGGCGGCCCGCTCCCTGGAAGGGTCATCCTGATGGTCGGCCTCGTGCTCGTCTCGCACAGCCCGCAGATAGCCGAGGGTACCGCCGAGCTGGTGCGGCAGATGGCTGGGGATGTGGAGCTCTCTGCGGTCGGCGGAGACGCGGACGGCGGCTTCGGGACCGACCCCGAGAGGATACAGGCTGCAATAGAGGACCTGGACGTCGACGAGGTGCTCGTCTTCATGGATCTGGGGTCAGCCGTTCTCTCTGCCGAGACGGTACTCGAGATGCTATCCTCCGAGCAAAGAGAGAAGGTCCGCCTGGTGGACGCGCCGTTCGTCGAGGGCGCCTTCGCCGCCGGGGTTGTGGCCTCTGCGGGCTCCGACGCCGAGGAGTGCGTCGAGGCGGCGATGGAGGCCCGCACCGAGTCGAAGCTCCACGCGGAATAGAAGGAGACGTTATGGCCAGCAGAGTTCCGCAGGACATCGGGGACTACCCGTTCGACCTCATCGTCGTCGGGGCCGGGATAAACGGGGCCGGAATCGCCAGGGATGCCGCGATGCGCGGCCTGAAAGTGCTACTTCTGGACAAGGGGGACATCGCCAGCGGCACGACGCAGTGGGCGACGCGCCTGATCCACGGCGGCCTGCGCTACCTGGAGTACTATGAGGTGTCGCTGGTGCGGGAGTCCCTGAGGGACAGGGAGATACTCCTCCACATAGCTCCTCACCTCGTCAAGCCTCTGGGCTTCCTCGTCCCGATCTACGAGCGCGCCAAGCACGGGCCGCTCATGGTAAGGCTCGGCATGTTCGGCTACGACACCCTCTCCCTCGACAAGAGCTTGCCCAACCACCGCATGTTGAGCGCGGAGGAGGCGCTGGAGCGCGAGCCCGGCCTCAACCCGGAGGGCCTGCGCGGCGCGGCATTCTACTACGACGCCCAGGTCGAGTACGCCGAGAGGATAGCCGTCGAGAATGCGATCTCCGCGCACGAACACGGCGCTGTCGTGCTGACTTACGCCAGGGTCGACCGGCTCGTCCGACAGGGAGATCGCGTGACCGGGGTCGAGTTCACCGACGTGCTCGGCGGCGGAACCTATCAGGCGCACGCCCCCGTCACCGTCAACGTGGCCGGTCCTTGGGTGGACGAGGTGCTCGGGGACGTCTCCGAAGGGCGCATGATCGGGGGGACCAAGGGCAGCCACCTGATCGTTGACCCCTTCCCCGGAGCTCCGAAGAACGAGGCCCTCTACGTCGAGGCGCGCAGGGACGGGCGACCCTACTTCATCGTGCCGTGGAACGGGCGGTACCTGATCGGGACCACCGACATCCGCTATGACGGTGACCTCGACCGCGTCGTGGCGGACGAGGAGGAGATCGACTACCTCATAGAAGAGACGAACTACGTGATCCCCGAGGCGAACCTCACGCGCGAGAGCGTGCTGTTTACCTACTCCGGTATCAGGCCCCTACCCTTCCAGACCGAGGGCGCCGCAGGGTCCGTCACAAGGAGCCACATAGTCTACGACCACGCCAGGGGCAGGGGCATCGGGACGAAGCGGAGCAGCGTAGGGGAGGACGCTACGCGGGTTGAGGGTTTGATCTCTATCGTCGGCGGCAAGCTTACGACCTACCGCAACCTCTCCCGCCAGACGGTGGACATGGTCTACGAGAAGATCGGCCGCGAGGCGCCGGAAAGCCGCACCTCGAAGGTGCCGTTGCCGGGGGGAGAGACGGAAGACTTCGAAGCCTTCGCCGCGCGCTTCAAGGCGACGAGTGGCCTGACTGACGAGCTCTCCGAGAGGCTCCTCAAGCTCTACGGCGTCCGCGCCCTGGACGTGCTTGAGATAGCCGGCGAAGACCCGTCGCTACGGATGCCTCTAGGTCCCTCCGCTAGGGTCGAGAGCGGCATCATCGGCGCCGAGGTGCTCTACGCGCTCAGGCGCGAGCTGGCCCAGACCCTCTCCGACGTGCTGCTCAGGCGTACGATGGTCGGGCTGGGCCCGAACGTCGGCCTGGACGTAGACGAGGCCGCCGCGCAGGTCGCCGTGAAGCACGAGGGCTGGAGCGAGGAGCGCGCCGGAAACGAGACCGAGGCGTATCGTGAGTACGTCGAGCGCTACAAGCCGAAGGTCATGCGGGACGAAGCCGCGAAGGTCTGAAGGGCGGGCATGCTGTAACGACTCCCGCTGTCCTCCACTTCACGTTTAGCGGTGGATGGCGAGGGTACATGTCTAGGCATAACGTCGATGAGACCGGAGTAGGAGGTCCGCAGCGTGGAGACCAACCGCAGCAGCGAGGGGATCCTCTCGCGGGAGTTGACCGGGAAGCGCGAGGAGATCATCGAGCTCCTCAAGACCGCGTACTTCATGGAGCTCGAGACGGTGATGAGCTACGTCACCAACTCCATAAACCCCGACGGCGTCCGCGCCCAGGAGATCAAGGAGTCCCTCGAAGAGGACATCCAGGAAGAGCTCGGGCACGCGAAGCAGTTCGCCGAGCGCATCAAGGAGCTCTACGGGGTGGTGCCGGGCTCGGTGGAGTTCAAGGCTACCCAGTCCTACCTGCAGCCTCCCGAGGAGCAGACTGACATCGTGCACGTCATCAAAGGCGTCATAGAGGCCGAGACGGGTGCCATAGAACACTACACCCGGATCGTCGAGGAGACCGATGAGGTCGACCTGGTCACGCAGGACATGGTTATAGACATCCTGCGCGACGAGCAGGGCCACCGGCGCCTGTTCGAGGGCTTCCTGCGCGAGTACGAGGCCGAAGGGCTGGCCTGAATAGAGCAAAGAAGAGATCGAGGGGCCCGGCGCGCCGGGCCCTTTTTCGTGCGCCGGAGCGCGAGTTTGTGCGAACGGAACGCTGGGGTATAATGACGCTCGTAACGTGATGGACGAGCCTCTTTTGACCGATCCCCGACCTGCGCAACCGCGCTGCGTTGCCGGCGTGGGTTTGTAGAGTTGGAAGACCCCTTCTTATCCTGGCTTAACCTCTTCCTGGCCCTGGCGCTGATCGCTCTCAACGGCTTCTTCGTGGCGGCCGAGTTCGCCCTCGTGCGGGTGCGGGAGTCGCGCATCCAGCAACTCGAGCAGGAGGGCAGCGCCAGGGCCGGAGTGGTGCGCG